>JAAEKY010000503.1 GCA_024227235.1 Desulfobacteraceae bacterium
ATGGTGGAGCAAGCTCCGGTATCCATCATGCGTTCCACTTGCATGTATTAGGCACGCCGCCAGCGTTCGTCCTGAGCCAGGATCAAACTCTCATTAAAAATAATTGTTTGTCCGGCTAAGCACTCTGGCTTATCCGTTTATTGTTTTGTTTATTGACGATTTATCCTAAGATAAATCACCCTGCACGTTTGGTTTGTCTTCTTTAATTTTCAAAGGTCTTGTTTGCCATCCCCTCGTGAGGTGACAACTATATTAGTCTAACAGAAATCATTTGTCTTTGTCAAGAGGTTTGATGCAATTTTTTTAAAAAAATTATCTCTTATTGATAAATGAGTCTGGCTGCACTCGGGCAACTGTTATACTATATCAGATGGCAAAAGAGGTGTCAAGACTTTTGTTTCATTTTTTTTAAAAATGAAAGAGCCCCGCGTTGTAAAATGAAGTGCAACAAAAAAAGGCATGCTCGTCTGATATACTAGAATTCCCCAACTCAGTATAGAAAGCAGATGAACATGTCCACTAATCATTCTACCAAAAAATCGTTATACTCACACCTTTCAGCCTC
>JAAEKY010000504.1 GCA_024227235.1 Desulfobacteraceae bacterium
GCTTCCAGCCGCGATCCATGACCGGGCAGCCCGGCAGCATTGTTAACCTGAACCTGCTGGATGCGAAGGGCCGGAATCAATAGCATAAAGGGTGCTCAATCAAGGGAATGCTCATAATTCGCTTGCCATCTAAAAGGCGGTTGGGATATGAATGCGACATTGAATGAAAATTTCGTATCCGTTCACGGGGTTTTAAACGATCAATGTGTTGCAAGCTACTGCCCTGTAAGCGTTTACGGGGTGCCGTAGATGCACGGCACCGGGCACGCAGATGTACTCTGTTGTACTTCAAGTGCCCGGGAACAAAGCAGATGCGGTGCCCTGCGAACGCTTACAAAATTTCCTTGGAGCAGTATCCCCGTAGTACGATTGTACTTCATTGGTAGTCCATTGGTTATATGTCATGACATATCATTATTGTTGGCACAGTTTGCCTTTATTTTCAACACGTTGAATTTTGCTTGATCCGGTCTGTTTGCAATAATGGGTATTTTACTTCTTAACACATAACCTATGTTGGGGATATAAGTTGAAAAGAATTCTAATTATCGCTTTTCTTTTAATCGCAGAAACAGTATTTGCTGGTGATTATCCTATTTATTATGAGCGATTTGAACCGAATGTTTATAGCTTAATCATATTAAATGACTCAGAAAATGCAATATATCTTCATCGAATTACTCGTAAAAATGGAACTATTGGTTTCTTTTACGATACAAAAGCAACTTGGGGATATTATCCTAAAATTGGAGGTCGTTTAACAAGACCTTCCATATGGATAAAAACCGGTAAATTTCGTTTTGATTATTTTGAAGAAAAATCGAATCTCATTGAAATAGACAAGATGGGGCCACAAGGTAAATACGTTCGTGTGCAGAATGAAAGCAAATAAAACCCCCAACCACTGGGTCCAGGCTGACGCGGGCTTGCGCCCGCGCAGCTGACCCATGGCGTTAGCAAAAAAAATGATTAAACGAGCATTAATACCTTTAATCTTAATAATTTGCCTTGGAGCAACAAATGCCTTTTGGTATTTGAAATATATTGATTCAAGTTTAACAATAGATAGTTTAAGCTTTGATCTTCATATTGAAAAAAGATCTCTAAATGATTTGAAAATCCTTACTCTAAAAATTGACAAAAGTATTTCGAAAGCAGAATTGATTGAGATTATAAAAGAAAATATAGAAAACCCTGAAATATTTGAGTTGGATGGAAATATTTACTACCAAAACCTGGGATTTATTTTTGAAAATTCAATCTTAAGTAGTATCACAACAGATGTACCTGTAGACCCAAATAGTAAGGGATAAAAAAATAAAATATAATTGCTAACCAACCGTTTCAGCTGACAAAAACAGCGCGTTTGACCGGAATATCCAAGTCCCGTTAATGCTGAGTAAAGTCTTTCTGCCAAAGCTTTCCCAGTTTTTTGCAGCTGAACTCCACGTTATCATTATAGGAAAACAATGGATTTTGATTCATTTGTAAAAGAGGAATGGGAAAATGCCTATAAGGAAGACTTCGCATTGTTCAAGAGGATCCCATCTTCCAGTGTATTATCAATGATTGCCCTTTATGAAAAAAATAAGGATTTTTTTACACTGGAAATGATTATTAAATTGGCATTAGATCGATTTTCCTTACCGAAAGAGATACTTGAAAAAATTTTTCTGATGGAATCAAACGAGGGAACACAATCCTATTCCTACCTGCCTGTAAATCAAATAAAAGCTATCATAGAAAATCGAATTTCTGAATGCGAAGATCATGAAGAAAGAGAGCTTTTAAAAAAAGCTCAATCTGTCTATAAAGACATTTCGACCCCAAAAGCTGCAGAGACCAGAAAAGCCTTTTTCCCTAAGTTAAAAAAAGTTTTTGGTGTTAAACCTGTTAATGAAGGAGGTGGAGTATGGACCATCTCTACACCGGTCAATGATCATCCTATGAAACTTGCCCTAGACTTCGGAGGACGGTTTTCCACCTTCAGATATTGGATTGATGTATTCCCTGATAACAAACCTACGAAAATCGTCTTTCTGACTTATGAAAAAATTATGGGGTTTTCAGATCTTGATTGGAATTTGATGCGTACTGATTTGTTGGACGTACATTCTGATATCTTAATAGAGGTTGCTCAAAAGACGATTAAAGCTATCTCAAAAGAATTGAAATGATAACCCATCACTCAAGCTGGACCGGGCAACCGGCGGCGTTTTTTAAAAAGATTATATAAACTACAAATCAATAAGCTTCGAGGTAGGGAGTAGTTATCAGCCCGGCCCCTTAGCTCAACCGTTATACCTGAGAAAAATGAAACTATTCTTTCGCAGATCGTCAACAGCAATTTTTATCATCGTAGTATTGATATTGGTATTTATTGCAGACCTTTATACAACTGTAAATTTCTATGAGCAGTTTGGCCTTTATTCAAAA
>JAAEKY010000505.1 GCA_024227235.1 Desulfobacteraceae bacterium
ATCTTTGACCTTCCAGTAGTTGTTTTTTGTGCAAATCAAAAAGTTGTCAATACTTGCATTACAATCAATTGGATAATCAAAACTTCAAACTCAATGATATTTACATTATTCTTAATCTTAAAGGTTTTTACATCATTATTGTGATTCAACATTATTTTATTTTTTATATTGATGATTCCTACGGGCAATCATTGGTTCAATTTTATACAAAGCCGTATTATCGAATATTAACTTTATACAAAAAGTTAATATTCAAGGGGTTATAGAAAAAACATTGTCAAAATTTAAAATAGATTTTGGCCCTCAAATGCCTAATTGATAAGGGTTTGAGGTGGGCCGTCAGAGTTTTTTCGGTTTTGGACAAATCCCCCATAAAAAAAACTTATTTACGTGTGACCTTTAGGTTATGAGAACGGTTATAACCATTATCTGTCAATAACTTCCTGGGAAACGATATTCCCTTGCCTATCTTCCTGGATAATGGTGACAGTTCCGTCACTGTTTCTTTGCGAAGAAGTCGTCATGCCGGTATCCGGATCAAAAGAAGAAGCTGAGGGAAGTCCCTGCCCAGGTCCTGGTTCATTTCGGGTCGATATGACATTTCCATCCTTGTCTATCTGTTTGACGGTCCTGGAACCATCCGGGTTTCCCCGCGACTCTGTGGTGATCCCGGTCTGTGGATCATAGGAACTGGCATAAGGTGTTGATCTGGGTTCAGGGGGACTATCCGGTTGTGCCGGTTCTTCAACAACCGTATCACCAGGTTCTTGAACACCCGGGGTTATTGCAGGGATATCGATCTCAATATCCGCCACCTTGATCTCCCCCACATGTTCCAGTTGCCATTTGCTTTCCCACTGCAGATCAAGGGGGTCTCTTGAGGATATGGCAGGATGTTGATATATCCCCCGTATGGTTCCTTCTATCAATGGTTCTTCAGACTGAACGTAGAATGTAAGATTATCTATGTTTTCATCAAATAATTGTGTGCCTGTCCCTTGACCCAAAGACCAGGTGACAGGCTTGACATTAGAATAAATGGAGCTTAAGTAATTTGTCTGGTGGGGCACAATTTCATAAGGATTTAACCCAAACAGGCCAGGAGGCCTTCTAAAGCCGGCCCAATCATATTCTGTGGTAAGCCGGACCTCTTTTTTTTGCCAAAACCCTGGTTCATACCAGATTCTTTTCCGATGGATATAAACTCCAGGCCTTTCAATGACCTCATCCTCAGGAGGAAGGATACCCATACTCGGTCCACCGATATGACTGCTGTTATAAGACAGCTGTATCTCATATCCGTTGGAATGAATAGGAAGATCCCGGGCAACTTCTTCAAGTCTTTTAAGCTTATAAATACGTTGAGAGACGATATCCGGGAGTTGAAGTGCAGCCTTATCTATTTTCCGGTCCCTTGATACCAGACGATCAAAATCCGGTCGTTGTTTTTTGGGGAAAAAATCCCACATCCGTTTTGATATTTCCAGAAGCTGCCAGTCGATCCTGTCAGGTAGGGTTGAAAGTGCTCCTGCTGCCTGCTTTTGTATATAAACAAGGGGCGTATTATCCCATTCCCATATCCCCCCGGGAGGGCCTGAATCATAGGAGGCATACATATAATCCGGCATTGCACCGGATAAATCCGCAAGCGCTTTAATGATCTTAAGATAAGGTCTTTTGATATCCCATACCCAAAGAATCGGATCATGAAACGAATGCATGGAATCTTGTCTGGAACCTCGATAATCTTGTTCAACCCAGCCTTGGGTTGTGGAGTGAATGGTATAAACTCTGTATTCACCCTGCTTTCCCTGATAATCTGAATAATTTTCAGAATACCACCCGGAAGGCTGTCCCTCAAGGGTGGCCCCAGCAAAACTGACATAAACAGGCTCAGAAAACTCCTTATTATAGGTAAAATGCCTCAAACCAAACATCAGACGGGTCATGGCCTCAAAACCTGGGACTATCTTTGTAACAACAAAATCGAGTTGCTTTTTGGATTGAACCCACATTTTTTTCTTATGGGATAAAAGCGCTTGAGCGAGATTGTTGTTGGATTCCTGATCCTGGATAGACTGCTTAAGGCTACTAATATTTCTTTGTAATCCTTTTTTAAAATCATAGGGATATCCTCCAGGAACTTTTACAGGAGTTTGGAAGCCTTTTTTAAATATTTTAAGTCTATTTTTTTTATCTTTTAACATGGCCTTAAGCATTTCTTTTTGATTGTGTTTAAAGGCCTTGTAATCATCTTCATTGGCTTTAACCTGTTTTTGCAGCAATTTAACCTGCCGTGGCAAATCTAACAGAACGTTAGCATAATGGCGTACATACACATTTGGCTGTCCTTCATTGCCTCTTCTATAAGGCATGAGCCGCAGGCGGATCTGAACCGGCCCTAATTTAGCTGTCACTTTCCCATAGTAGCCCGACCTTTTTTGAACAGTTTTTGCCCATAAAGACAAATCATAAAATTCATCAATACCGATATAAATAAAATGGGCCTCGTTGGGCTGGGGGCCGGGTTCGATAATATTTGCATCCAGGTCTTCATTCTTATAGCTTGGGCCGCTGATGGAGAATCGTAGCAAAGCCCCCTGAGAAGGAATATCTGTCTTTGGGATTTTAAATCTGGCTTTACAGATTTTTTTATCACGGTCCCATTCATTTCTTTGAGAGAAGTATTTGTCATAAGGGGCTGCAATACCTGATGTAATTAAGGTATTCCCAGAATCCATGGGTAAAGAAAAATAGATGGTTCCGGTTAAGCGGTACATATTATCTTTATCTTTCGCAATTTCTCTGATGTGATCCAGACTGTCATAAATCACTTGAGAATCATCCTGGGAGATTACCACCCGTTCAACATGGGGAAGCACAGGCCGCAGATTAAATTCATAGGATTCATCAATCTGTTGATCCAATGGGCCAAGATTGAGAAGGGAGGTTAATTTTAAATGTGTGCGAATATTACCCACATAAGGATTATGCTTGGCAATTTTTCCTTTTAGGGCATATGTGAAAAATCCTGTCCTTTCCTGGGCTGCCTTAATTTCAATTCCATAATCCAGATCCAGGGCAACTTCCTGATTCTGGTCATTCAGGAATTTTAGTTCCAGCGACATATCTTCTAAGGGGATCATTTCAAGGTTGGTACCATTTTTGTGGACAGGGCCTGTAGCTTGGAATTTGAGTTTAAAGGTATCTCCGTTATACCATCCTTCCTGTCTTGAATTACTGGCTGCACTCCCGCCGTCAAGATGAATCGTAGATGACCCTTCGTACAATGGTGCGTATGAATAGGGGATTAGCCTGGGCGAGGCCTGAAATGCCCATGAGATAAACCGATGTTGCCCATCTGTTTTGGAATTAACCAACCCGACCCAGATATCCTGGATCTTGCCGGACTCACCATAATCTTCTAAAATTGTGTATGCTTTTTGGCTGTCAGTTCCCGGGCCATTGGCTAAAGTAAAGTCGGGCTTCCAGTCAAACGTGGTGTTGTTGCGATCTCTATAAATTGTTGAGTCTTCACGCTTTTGTCGGGCTAGGAAAATATCACTTCTTTGCTGTCCTTCGGCATAAAAGAAAACTGGACGGCTTTGTGGGGGATCGGAATTGAGTACAATACGATGCAGTTTATACGCCATGGCATCGATTACTTCTTGTTCATTCAACAAAGCTATAAGGCGATTCTTGCGCTCTGTATCATCATCGGCAGGCTCCTGATACACTCTATCTGAGTGAACTGACGCTTCTGATGTCCATTTTTTTTCGATAATATTGGGATGGGCATATTGCAGAGAAGTAAACGCATCATCATGATATCCAATAGGACCTTGAGGATTTTCCATGTTACTTGCTTTCTGAACAAGATTAGAAAGACAAAATGCTCTGAAAAATTTTCCCCATTTTGCATGATAGCCCCCTGGTCCGAAATCAGTTTCTGGGATCATTTCAATAATACTTCTGAAAAAATTGGCATTATTTACACCGCCGCTGCCATATATATTTTTAATCAGATTCATTACATTTTCGGCACTGCTTTGATCTGTTTTTCCCATGGTCTGCTCAGCAAAATATTTTATGAAAAGATTGGCATTGTATTCATTTTTTTCAAAAAATGCTTGTGGATTTCTCCTTATGAAATGTCTGCTCCGGGATGACAGATAGTCATTAAGGTCATCCAGATTCCGCTGCCCGCCAATTGTCCGGGTTATCTGGATAGGCTCGTCAGTTGCCCATTCAGCGGTCATTTCATTTAAGAATAATTGATAGGGATCTTGACTTACAGTGGAATACGCCTGCCAGAAATTGGCTTCATTACCATCATAAAACAGGGCATTAGTCACCAGATGAAAATATTCATGTACAGCTGTGGCATGGATATCACTTGCAAATTGCGGTTTGATAACAATCCGATGGTGCCAGAAAGCTGCTTGCGCAATAGCTGTTGCACTGTACGTCTGTCCTATTACCACCTCTATCGGTTCATCAGACTTCCACCACCGTAAATCAAACCCTGCCCTTTGCGCCGCTGTTTTAAAATAATTTTTTGCAGCCACCAGAGCATTTCGTGCTTTTAAAAGCCTGTTAGGTACAAGTATAGGAATCAATATCCCTTGATCTTCATACATGAAAAAAGTAAATCCCTGATTATAGTATGGGTTGGGGGCCCCCGTAGTCGAGATCATCTGTTGGTCAGGAATAATGAATTCAAAATTATCATCCTGTTCGAACTGAATGAACCAATGGTTTTGTTCCGTGGTTACCAGCAGGCTGTTATCCACCTTGCTTCGAATCTGAGTCACATCTTTTCTCAAGGAATATATCTGATCGTAAGCCAGAGATGCAACAGGCACAAACATGATGACCAAGATAAAAATAAGAAACCCAAGTCCTATTTTTCTATTCATACCCATTATTGGCCCCTCAAGGTTCCCATCACTCTGATTTCATACATCTGAACAGGCGAGGTCTCCTTTTTAACATTGGGACCGATAATAATTTTAAGATATTTTGCTCTAACAGGACGATTCAGATTGAACGGCTGAAAAATTGATTTAAATAAAATCATGTTTTTAGGGTAAAAGGTCTCTATATGTTCAAACCCTTTGTCTGGATCATTTGTAGAAACCAAAAGATCAAAGGAAGCGATATTTTGTTGAGTGGCTTGAAAAATAGGTATTTCAATACGATCAATATAGGCGGTTGCATTATTTTTAAACTTAAAAACAGCATGGTCTCCCTTTTTTAACCCAGTAACTGCTTCATCTTTTCCATCCACCAGTTGAGAAAAAAGATCATTGGATGTGCTGATAATCGTCCCACCCTCATTGGAGGCAATAATATTGACCAGTGCTTTGGAATTTTCTTTTGTAACTTCTTTAACCATTTCCTTTGGTGTTTCTTTTGGTAACTCTTTTGTTTTCTCCTTTAATTTTTCTACAGGTTTTTCTTTTAGTGTATTTTTAACCAGGTCCCCAGGCAATATATTAATTTGAAGTTCATTAACAGGACCCGTCTTCATTGGCTGATCATACTCCTTGAAACCCGGAATACTCACTCTCAGGCGGTACGTACCGGTTGGCACTGTCAGCCTGAACCGGTTATCACTAATTACAGCATAGGTCATGGCCTGCTTTTCAGAAGTCCCCTGTTTAGAAAGGATGGCATAGCCCGAATGATATTTTTTCCAGATTCTTTTTTGTTTTTCAGTAGGCATGCCTTCCGGAAAAATAATTTCTCCGCTGATCACTGCCGGTTTGTTTTTTTGAGCAACCAGATTTTTGGCAATACCCCATCGCCGTAATGCCTCTGCATGGATAGGAACAGCCAGCAACACTTTCTCAAGGGCTTTAAGGGCATCCTCATACGGACCTTCAAGTAATGCTTTATCGGCTTTTTCCCATTGAGATTTCAGATCAAATTTCCCAACACCTGTGAGCGTATGAACTTTAGCTGATAGTCTAAGATAGATTCTGTCCTCCGTGGATTCCGGGAAAATACTTTTTAAATCCATGGACAGGCCATCTAAATCCTTCTCCGTTTGAACATACCCCATCTTTTTAAACGTACCCGCAATCGTTGCAGCAAGTTCTCCTGGCTTAAAAATAAGCTCTTTAATCAGAATGGGCTTATTTTGGGTCTTATCTATTTTAATGGTTTTATCGGACAGGCTTAATGTAAAAAGATACTGTTTATCCAATGCAATGCCAACCTTTATTTTTGGCAACAATGTTGCGAAAAAACAGCCATTTTGAATCAATCCTTCTATAGAGGAATCTTCTCCGGTAATCAGTTCAAATTCTCTTTTTTTGCTGCATGCAAGCGCCTGATAACGCATTGGATCTGCTACACGATCCACGATCCTATAACCCACCCAGAAAACCACTTCTTTTTGATTCGGCCATTTCTTACCCATGGCAGGATAGAGTATCTTTTCTGCAGAACTATTTTTCCCTTCAAGGACATAGCCGTTCAATCGGGCGGCTTCATCCGGTCTTGATACTCTCTTTTTATCAAAAGGACGTCTGCCGATTTCATAAACCAGTTCAACAAACAGATGTTTTTTAGGGTTCTTGTCTTTTATTACCTGTTTTTTTGGTACTTTATGCTCAGGTTTTTTGGACTTTGGGGTGACCGGTTCATGGGAAACGATTTTTTCCTTTTCTTTGTTCTTATCCTCTTTAGAACAGGACAATGGTAAAAAAACCATCCACAAAATTAAAGCAAGAATAAAACATTTCGTAACCGAAACTTTAAACATAAATCACCCATAATAATTATTTAACGTTACTTTCCAATATCCCTTTGGGAAAATAGCTTCCCTTGCTTATCCTTTTGAGTAATGGTCACTGTACCATCTGTGTTTTTTTGAGAAGATGTGGTAATGCCGGTATCAGGATCATAGGATGAAGCAGATGGAAGACGTTGCCCTGGCCCCGGCTCATTTCGAGACGAAATAACGTTTCCATTCCGATCTAGTTGCCTGATAATATGTGATCCATCAGGGTTCTCTTTGGATTCGGTAGTCATCCCGGTTTGAGGATCATATGAACTTGCATATCCGTGTGAAGAAGTCCGGGGCTCTATCACCGGTTGAGCCGTTTCTTCAACATCAATATCATCCGGATCGGGACCACTTGATGCTACCCTTGGAATATCGATTTTAATATCAGCTTCCCTGATCTCTCCCACATGGTCTAGGCGCCATCTACTTTTCCACCGGATATCAAGGGGCACTCTCGATGAAATCGCCGGATATTGATAAACACCCTTTAAAATCCCTTCCACAAAGGGCTCCTCAGACTGGGTATAGAATCTAAAAGAATCGGCTGATTCATCAAAATACTGTATACCTGTCCCCTCACCTAACGACCAGACTACCGGGTTCTCTCTGGAATAAAGCGATGTAGAGTAATGACTCTGGTGAGGTATAATACCCCTTCGGTTTAATCCGAAAAAACCGGGCGGCCTTTTAAACCCCATCCAATTAACCCAGGTGGTTAAGCTTATCTCTTTTCTTTCCACAAACCCTGGCTCATAATAATGTTTTGTCCGGGAAATCTGGACTCTTGGCTTTTCAATGACATCTGTCTCAGTGGGACGTACGCCAAGGCTTGGCGCTCTAATACGACTGCTGTCATAAAACAATCTGACTGTGTAGCCTTTGACCCGGACTGGAAGCTTGATTACAACCTTCTCCAGATTATGAAGCCTGAAAAGACGCTGGGAGTTCAATACCGGAAGAATCAATGCTGATTTGTCTATTGTACGATCCTTTGATATCAGATGTTCGAAATCAGGCCGCATTTTTTTGGGGAAAAAATCCCACAGATGCTTTGAAATATCCAGAAGTTTCCAATCGATATGATTAGGTAAGACTGACAAACTGGCTGATACACTCTTTCGTAAATTTATTAATTTTTTATTACCACTCTCCCGTTCCCATCCTTTAGGACCCGGATCATAGGGCTGAGTCATAAAATCAGGATAGGCTCCTGAAAGACCTACAAGTTGATTAATTCTATTCAGATATTTCTTTTTAGCATCCAAAACCCAGAGAATTGGATCACGAAGGGTATACCGGCCAATACCGTTTGATTTCCAATAATCATGCTCTACCCACCTATCTGCATTGGCACGTACAACATAAACGTTATGTTGACCTGTTTTACCCTGATAATCAGAATAATTTTCAGAATACCACCCTTTAGAATTTCCTTCTAAAGTATAACCATCAAAACCGACATAAACCGGGCCGCTTAAATCTTCTTTATAGGTAAAATGTCTTAAACTGAACATGAGACGCGTCATTGCCTCCATACCCGGTGCTAATTTGTTTGCAACAAAATCTAGCTGTTTTTTCGATGTTGTCCACATCTTTTTCTCGTATGCGAGGATCTCTTGTGCAAGGTTGCCGTTTGATTCCTGGGCTTTGATAGATTGTTCAAGTCTTTCAATGCTTCTTTGTTCAAATTCTTTTGGATTAAACGGAAGTTTGGCAGTTATTTCCGGAGAGACTTTAATTCCTTTCCTAAATGAGGCAAGTCTCTTCTTCTTATCTTTTAGTATCTTTTTAAGTATTTTTTCAGGATTTTTCTTAAATGCTTTGTAACTATCTTCATTGGCTTTCACCAAGTCTTGTAGCATGGTAATCTTTTTGGGAAAACTTTTTAAAAATCGTTCAAAAAGACGCACATAAACATTGGGTCTTCCCTGGTTGTCTCTTCTATAGGGTACAAGCCGGAGCCGAATTTTTACAGGCCCGAAATTACTCATCACATTTCCATCATAATCTGTTATTTTCTGTACACTTTTTGCCCAAAGAGATAAATTATAAAACTCATCAATTCCCATGAAAATAAAATGGGCCAGATTAGGTTGCGGACCTTGTTCTGAGATATCTGCATCCAGGTCTTCAGATTTATCACTCTTTCCACTGATGGCAAACCTTAGTAAGGCACCCTGGGAAGGAATATCAGTTTTTGGAATTGTAAAAGTGCATATACTTTCCTTTGCATCACGGCTCCATTCACATCCTTGGGAATAATACTTTTCATAAGGTGCTGAGATACCCGCAGTAATTAATGTATACATGGTATCCATGGGCACTGAAAAGGTAATGGCAGCTTTGATTTTGTATACACCATTCTCATCTTTGGCTACACTACGGGTACGGTCATTACTATCATAGATCACCTGTGACCCCTGAATGGACTCATCCTGGGATATCACCACCCTTTCGACATGGGGAAGCAAGGGCCGGATTAAAATTTCATAGGACTCGTCAATCTGCTGATCCGATTTTCCTAAATTAAGCAAGGATGTCAGTTTTAAATAAATACGTGCCTTGCCCAGATAAGGATTGCGCCTGGCAATTTTACCTTTAATCGTATAACTGAAATGTCCTGCCCTTTCTTTACTCCCCTTAAGTTTAAGGCCATAATCTAGATCCAAACCAATTTCCTGGTCCTTCTCATTTAATATTTTAAACGCCAAAGATAAATCCTCAAATGGGATATCAGTAAGGTTCGTGCCTTTGCGATGAAGAGGGCCAGTGGTTCGGAAATTGAGTTGAAATGTATCTCCGTTATACCACCCTTGTCCCGGTCCTGAATTGTATGACGCATCCCCCCCGGTAAGATGAATCGTTTGAGACCCGCCCCATATTGGCGGATTAGTATATGGTATCAATCTTGGAGATGCCTGGAACGCCCATGAAATAAAGCGATACCGTTTATCCATACCCGAATTGATCAATCCCATCCAGATGTCCTGGATCTTTTCCGATTCACCATAATCTTCAATAATACCGAAGCTCTCCGGCGTGTTGATTTCCCATTGATTAGAAAATGTGAATTCAGGTTTCCAGTCAAATGTAGTATTTTTACGGTCTACAAAAATAGATCCTTTTTTACGTTTCTGCCTGATAAGAAAGGTATCACTTCCAGCCTCTCCCGAGGCAAAAAAGAAAACTGGCCGGGGCACAGCTGTATCGGAATTAAGCTCAATCCTGTGCAGCTTGTATGCCATGGGTGCAACAAGTTCTTTAGGGCCAAGTAAAGTCTCAAGACGTCTTTTACGCTCGATATCATCCTGTGCAGATTCCTGGAATACTTTTTCAGAATGTATAGAAGCCTCTGCAGCCCATTCTTTTTCCAGTTCATTATCATATCCGTAACGATCGATGCTAAATGCATCATCATGATACCCCAAAGGGTCTTTCGGATTTTCTAAACACTTTGCTTTCTGAATTAGATTGCTGGCACAAAATGCTCTAAAAAATTTACTCCACTTCAACTGCCAGGTCCTTGCCCCGAAATCCCGCCCTGGAAGTAAGTCGGTAAAAGCTTTAAAAAACGTATTTTTATTCACCCCTCCATTGTCATACATTGTCTTAATCAGCTTTAACACATGCTCAGCAGCGCTTTTATCTTTTTTGCCTGCCATCTGTTCGGCGAAATATTTTATTAGAATATTTGAATCATATTGATCCTTTTCAAAAAAAGGAGTTCGGTTGTGAAATAAAAAACGTATACTTCGTTCTTTCAAATAATCATTTACCGTATCAAGATTTTTTGTTTTGGTACTATTCTCAAACCCGATGGTAATGGGCTCATCCGTTGCCCATTCTGCAGTCATTTCATTGAGGAACAATCGAAAAGGATGATGCCCAGCTACATGGTATTTTGTCCAAAACAAGTCCTTATCCCCATTAAAAACGACGGCCCCGGTTATAAGGTGAAAATACTCATGTACAGCCACTCCATGAATATCCATAGTGTACCAGTGGGGTCTTATGACAATTCGCTGTCGGCTGAAATTGGCATCTGCAATCCAAGAAGGTTTTGCTGTCTTACCCACCACAACCTTAACAGGTTCATCAGGATCCCACCATTTTAATTCAAGCCCAGCCTTACCGGCAGCGTCATTAAAATAATTTTGTGCCGCCAGAAGCGCCTTTCGAACCATTAAAACACGGTTGGAAATCGGATAATTCATTTCAAATCCCAGATCTTCATCGTGATACCGATAGAATGTATATCCCTGATCGTAAAAAGGGGTATTTAAAGGCTGGGTACTCCTCATATGCTCTTCAGGAATGATAAATATAAATTTTTCATCCTGCTCAAATTTGATGAACCAGTGAATCTGTTCTGAAGTAATGCGATGGTCCCCGTTTGCCCGGGGCGTCCTTAGAATTTGAGTCGTCTCTTTTTCCAGGGAATAAATTCTATTAAGTGCATGGGAATTCAGAGGAAGGAAAAAAAATATCAAAAATATGATAAGGCCATATCCTGCTGTTTTGGCAACGACATCCTTACACTTTTTCGATTTTTTGCCATTGTCCTTTCTTAAACTGGACAATGGCAAAAAACTTAGAAAGCAGAGTTGAAAACACACACAACATTTCTGTTTTGTTTTTGCAAGCATACGATTCTATCCTTGCAGGCATTAATGTAATTTATTCCTAATCCAAGGTTCCAAACACCTGGAACTCATAGAGTCGTATATAGCTGTTGCCATTACTGGCATTCTTTCCAAGCACAAATTTAATATATTGTGCCTTGACCGGTTCAGAGAATTTGAATACCTGGAATACGGATTTAAATGATTTTATATTCTTTGGAGAAAATGTCCCGGCCTTGGTAAATCCCTTATCCAGTCCTTCGGTAGAAATTAGGACTTCAAATGAAGCGATATTGTTATCCGAGGTTTGATAAATTGGTACCGCTACACTTTCAAGCGTAGCTATCTGCTCATCCTTAAACGCATACACCGCCTGTTGACCCGTGTTAAAATACTGCACAGTGTCTGTTTTGCCATCATTCAGTCGAACAAAAAGATCATGGCTGGCACTGATGATCTGTCCCCCATTTTTAGAATCAAGAATGTTGATAGCCTCACTTTTGGCGGGAGCCGGGTCTTGAACAGATACAACCTCTGGCTGCTTGGGTGTCCCCTCCCCAAGGGTTCCAAATACCTGGAATTCATACAGTCGTATATAACTGTTACCGTTTGAGGCATTCTTTCCTAATACTAATTTCACATATCGGGCCCTGGCAGGTTCTGGAAATTTAAATTTCTGAAATACAGATTTATAGGTTTTCACATTTTTGGGATTAACAATACCCACACTCACAAATCCTTTGTCCGGTCCTTCGGTAGACACTAGAACTTCAAATGAAGCAATATTGTTATCCGAGGTTTGATAAATCGGCACGGCAACACTTTCAAGTGTGGCTAACTGCTCATCCTTAAACGCATACACCGCCTGCTGACCCGTGTTAAAATACTGCACAGTGTCTTCTTTCCCATC
>JAAEKY010000506.1 GCA_024227235.1 Desulfobacteraceae bacterium
GCTGGCGAAAAGGTTTAGGCTTTGGGTTTAACAAACAGACGATATAGATAGCAGCCTGTTTACACAGGTATTGTGAATAAAGGGTTTTTGCAGTGAAGCGGGGAGTGTTCAGTATTCTGTGTCAGGCCTTTTTCGCGATTAGCAATCATATCAGAGTCTTAATTCTTTATCCAGTCTTCCCTCAAAAAATATCGCTAATTGAGAAATGGTCAAAGACCAGTTTTGAACCGGCATCGTCCATTTCTTGCTGGCATTCTGAATGCCCATGTAAAGCAGCTTAAGTAGGCTGTCCTGGTTTGGGAAAGCCCCCTTGGTCTTGGTTAATTTTCGGAATTGCCGGTGAACTGATTCGCGCGCCATATTGAGGCGTTTAAATATAATCCTAAAGTCCAGGATACTTTTAGCATCCTGGATTATTATATAATTTGCGAATAATGCAAGAATGCTTGAGCCTCCATCCATACCATCCCTCAGACTACAATTTTCCCCAGCCTTTTTGAACGGAATCTCGAATTCCATATCATGAAGCGAACATTTCACACTTCGGAAAATACAACCTGCTGTATTTTAATAGATTTATTCTTTTTCTTGACATATTTCTCGGTGCATTATAGATTTATGACGTTTATGACGTTTATGACGTTTATGACGTTTATGAC
>JAAEKY010000507.1 GCA_024227235.1 Desulfobacteraceae bacterium
CAGATGGGATATTGCTTGCAGAAACTCAAAATGACCGGTTTTTAAATGCATATGATACCATTATTGTGGATGAAGCCCATGAAAGAAGTCTGAATATTGATTTTACTTTAGGCATATTACGGCGTCTTGTAAAAAAAAGGAAAGACCTTAAACTGATCATCACATCTGCCACTATTGATACACAAAAATTTTCCAAGGCTTTTGAAAATGCCCCCATTATTGAAGTATCCGGTCGAATGTTCCCCGTTGAAACAACGTATTTACCCATTTTAAACAACGAAGAAGAAAATGCATCTATTGAAGATCAAGGCTATGTTGAAGCAGCTGCTGACGCAGTCAATCTTCTTGTTTCTCAATCCAGATCCGGTGATATTCTGGTGTTCATGCCCACAGAGCAGGACATTGGAGAAACAATGGAATTACTTCGGGGGAAATGTCACCCAGGCATGAGTATTCTCCCGCTTTTTGCAAGGCTTTCTGCTAAAGAACAATCAAAAATTTTCTCTCGTCAGGTGGGCAGAAAAATAATTGTTGCAACCAATGTGGCTGAAACCTCATTGACCATACCCGGGATTAAATATGTCGTGGATACAGGGTTTGCAAGGATTCCCAGCTATTCACCCCGAACAAGGACAACAGCGCTTCCGGTTTCACCCATTTCTCAATCTTCAGCCAACCAGAGACAGGGTCGGTGTGGCCGCATTGAAAACGGAGTTTGTATTCGATTATTTGGTGAAGATGATTTTGGGTCAAGACCTTTTTTTACGTCACCTGAAATTTTAAGAAGCAATCTGGCAGAAGTCATCTTACGTATGATTTCACTAAATCTTGGGGATGTTTCAACCTTTCCCTTTATTGATGCACCAGCCCCTAAGAGCATTCAAGATGGTTTCAAAACTCTGGTTGAACTGGGTGCTATTAAAGAAAAAATACCTAAAAATAAAACAAAGAAAGGATATATCCTCACAAAAACAGGACGGCTCATGGCAAAGCTACCCATTGATCCGAAACTTTCCAGAATTCTTATTGAAGCAAATATCAATGGGTGCTTAAAAGAAGCGATCATTATTGCCACTGCACTGGCCATTTCAGATCCAAGACAAAGACCTGCTGAAAAAGCTCAGACAGCTGATCAAAAGCACACCCTGTTCAAAGACCCCAGTTCTGATTTTATCACCCTTTTAAACATTTGGAATGCAGTTAAAGGTGCGGAAAAAAAATTAAAGTCAAGATCCAAACTCAAAAAATACTGTCAAGACCATTTCTTAAGCTTCAAGCGCCTTCGAGAATGGAATGATATTCATGGGCAAATTATCAGGGTTCTAAAAGAACATAACATCAAAGGTGAAAACAAACTGACTATCCAGGCAGGTACCAAAGGAATGAAGTCCAAAGAATTTGACATTGGTGGACCTTTGTATATTGCTTTGCACAAATCCCTTTTGGCTGGATATATTGCCAATATCGCCCATAAGAAGGAAAAAAATATATTCAACGCTGCAAAAGGACAGCAGATGATGATATTCCCGGGATCTGGCCTTTTTAACTCAGCCGGAAACTGGGTCGTTGCTGCAGAATTTGTTAAAACCAGCCAGCTTTTTGCCAGAACGGTTGCAAACATAGACCCTGAGTGGTTGGAAGATATAGGCAAAGACCTGTGCACATATACTTATTCAGATCCACACTGGGAAAAAAAACGAGGTGAAGTCATTGCAAAAGAGCAGGTCTCTCTTTTTGGACTGATCATTGTATCTGATCGCAAGGTTGCCTATGGTAAAGTAAACACGTCTGAATCGTCAGAAATATTCATCCGCCATGCACTTGTACAGGGGGAAATCCAGCAAAAATTTGAATTTATTTCACACAATCAAAATCTGATAAATGACCTTGAAACACTTGAGCATAAACGACGGAAGAAAGATGTCCTGGCCTCCCAAGACGATATATATCTTTTTTACCAGTCAAGACTGCCACATCCTTTTTATAATATCCGCACTTTTTCTAAATTTATTAAAGATCAAAAAAGTCAGGATTTCTTAAAAATGACACGGGAAGACCTTCAAAGATCCACCATAGATGAGAATGAATTGTCCTTATATCCAGATATGCTCAATATGGTAAATGCAAAATTCAAACTTGAATATGAGTTCAATCCAGGATCAAAAAAAGATGGTGTGACTATCAAAGTACCAGCAGATTCTGCATCCTTGGTATCTAAAAATCGTGTAGACAACTTGGTACCCGGTCTTTTTAAAGAAAAGGTCGCTGCGTTAATAAAAGCTTTGCCAAAAAAATATCGCGTAAAACTGGTTCCTGTATCTGAAAAAGCCGCTATTATTGCCAATGAAATGCCAAAAGAAGACAAACCGTTGTTCTCACTTTTATCTTCTTTTATTCAAAACCGATTTAATTTTGTTATTCCTGCAAGTATCTGGTCAGACAAAGCCTTGCCAGATCATCTTAAAATGCGGATCTCCATCAGGGATGAAAAAGGAAAAGAAATTAAGGCAGTCCGTGATCATACTATTTTAAATCAGTTTCCAGCCACTGCTACTTCTCAAAAAAACAATGTGTTTGAAACAGCCCAAAAGAAATATGAAAAAAAGGATATAAAAGAATGGACTTTTAAAGACCTTGATGATTTTGTTATCATTTCCCATGAAAAAGAGTTTAGTCAAAAAGGGTATTTGGGACTTAAAGTTGAAGACAACTCCACCAAAAGCAATCCGTTATTATCTCTTAATCTTTTCAAATCAGAGACACAGGCGAAAACAGCCCACTTGCAAGGCATAAAAGAACTATTCTTAATCAGCTATCCAGATGATTTTAAAGCGTTAAAAAAAGACATTAATACCTCACCAGAAATCAAAAAGCTTGCACTACTTTTTAATGGTCCAGGAAAATTTCAAGCCTCTTTGTTTAGCTTGATTACCAAAACTTTATTTTCCAAAAACATCCGGACTAAAAAAGAGTTTGAGGCACTCGCCCAAAAAGAACTAAAATCTTTGTACCATACAGGACAAATAGTTTTAAAGACCCTGTCAAACCTTGGAAAAGAATATCAGTCCTGCTTTGAACTGATCCAGAAATTATCCTTTCAGCACCAGAAAAAGAAAAAAACATTTGATAGCTTAACCGTCCTTTTTAATGACTTAAAAGATCTTGTACCGGAAAATTTTTCTGCGCTTTATAGTTTAGAGAGAATCGGACACCTCCATCGGTATGTTAGCTGTATCAGAGTAAGGGCTCAACGAGTGGTTGATAATCCTCTTAAAGAAGAAAAAAAAGCCTTACAGCTCAAAAAATATTCCCATCATCTCAATTCCCTTTTATCTTCGCTTTCCGAGAACTCAACACCTGAAAAATCTCAAACCATAGAAGAATTTTTCTGGCTCTTGGAAGAGTATAAAATTTCATTGTTTGCCCCCCAATTAAAAACTGCGGTAAAAGTGTCCGCTAAAAAGCTGGATCAATTTTTAATCAAACTTTCCACTATGATATAGCAGATAATTCCTCACTCACTATTTATCTTACCGTATGTTAATCTTACTTTGAGTTGAAAAAACAATTCAGATTGATATAACATACACCTTGATAAAAGAATAAAAATGAATAGTTTTAAGCAATGAAAAATTAAATATAAGCTAAGGACAAAATGCTATTTACTGAAAACATAACCTACCCGGCAGCACTTTTTGCAGGGTTACTGTCTTTTTTTTCCCCTTGTGTCCTACCATTAATACCCGCCTATTTTTCTTTTATTACAGGTCTTTCCCTTGATGAACTAACTGAAGATAAAAATGAGACACGCAAAAAAGTCCTTCTTTCGACTCTTTTTTTTGTAGCAGGTTTCTCTGCCATCTTTATTCTTTTCGGTGCTTCGGCATCCTTCTTAGGGTCTCTTGCATCAAAATATTCCTGGGTGGTCAGATATATGGGAGGGGGTATTATTCTTATTTTTGGACTCCACCTTTTAGGCATTATTAATATCAAAGGCTTTAATTTTGAAAAACGAATCCATATCAAAGAGAAGCCATTGCATTTGATGGGCACCTTTGTCATTGGAATGGCATTTGGAGCGGGGTGGAGTCCTTGTATCGGTCCCATGCTGGGATCTATTTTAATTGTTGCCGGAAACCAGGACACCGTTTCTGAAGGTGTATTTCTTTTAGCTGTTTACTCTGCCGGCCTTGCTGTCCCATTCCTTATTATATCCATTTTTATCAACTCCATTATGGAAATCATGAAACGGGCGACTAAGATTATTGGCGTAGTGAATAAAATCTCCGGTATTCTGCTGATTGTGATTGGCCTTCTGCTGATATTTGATAAATTCAGACTCCTTGCCATCGTATAAGCTAATCCCAATATTGCATAACCTAAAGGTCAGATCTAAAAAACATGGCAGGGATCAATAAAAAATAATATTTTCAAAGCGCATGACAAATCTCTACAGCAAGTGCATAAATAATATCTAAAGGCAAATGATGCTCTATTGTTTTATCAAATAACAACTTTGCTTCACTTGGAAAATCCTCATCTCCCTGCCAATATAATACGGCCACAGGTATCGAGGGTGTAATTTGAAAGGCGAAAGCCACATCTGCCAGATTAATAGCTGAACCGCCTAATACGTTGCATTCTTTTTTAAACAGAGCAATGTCATCCCCAAACTTTTGGATGATTACATCTGTAGGAATCGTATGAGGCCCCCTGAAAAAAGCCGCCCCTCCTGTAATGTCTTTTTCAGAGACCCAGGTTCCAGAAGGATCAATATTCTTAGATTTCATAAGGTAATATAAAATGAATAAATACAAAAAATCACGATATGTTTTTACATGAGACCCAACTGGCTTGATTTCATAATTGTTTAAATCTATACAATATGAGCGACCCCATATTTTTATAACATATTGATTTTTCGATTTATCAAATTTGCAACCGGTTCTTAATGTCACATCTTCAGGGTCACAGGATTTCAGATCTAAAAAATTAGTATTGTCTATCAATTCGGTCATATCAGTCTCTCGATCAAAATGATTTTAAATTTTTGAATCAACCTTTTCCCAGGATAGACTCCATATCTTTAATTAATCGCTCATCGACCTTATCTGTTTTTACATTTTCTAAAAATTCTGTAAATTCTTCAATGACATTGTTAAACTCCATTTCTATATTTTCAAGGTCTTGAGTTTTCTCTTTAAGCTCAATTTTCTGTTCATTGATGATTTTTTGATAATTTTGTTTTTTTATTGCATTTAAAACGCTGATTCTTAGCTGGCTTGCTTTTACCGGTTTAACAAGATAACTAAAAGCACCATTTTTAATCGCAAGCTCGCTTGTCTGCATATCCTCATTTGCCGAAAGTATGATTACAATCGTATTTTTATAAGTCTCAACAATATATTTTGTTAGATCTAATCCTGATTCTCCAGGAAGCCCGATATCGCATAAAACAATATCAACATTATTTTGTTTAAGGTACGTTCTAGCTTCTGATGCATCGCGCGCCTGTAAAATCTCATATTCCTCTTCTTTCTCAAGCATTTTATAGGCCAACAATATTTGAGTGGGATCATCTTCAATGATTAAAATTTTATGGGTCATGGTGAATTCTTTCCTATGGTTAAAATTAGCTATTAAAAAACTGCTATTTCAAGCTGTATAACTACGAAAAAACTTTGAACTTTTTTAAGAATAATATACATCTACTATATAAAAAAAAAGGCAAATATTCAAGTAATTTATAGTTCAATAGCAAATAGGTACAAACCCAATGTCATTGGGTTTCATTTTATGCAGATAAATTGATTTACGAATTTTTCTTCATTCACAATTGGAATTATTTTTAAAATTCTTTCCCAGATAGCTTAAGCTTTTTTTAATCCATAACGATGCTGATCGCCATTCTGGATCCAGTGGTCTCAACAATGGTAAACACTTGAGTATCCAGAATATCTGATTTATCAATAATTTTAGGAATACCCAATTCAAAAGGGGCCTTTGTGTCTATTTTACTTAATGTATTACCACAGAACATGTTAAGCATTTCTGTTAAGGTGCCTATAAGATGTTCTTGTTCAAGCGATTCTCTGGATTCACCTAAAAAATTTTGAGCGGCTTCTACCAGCAAATTTTGAGAAATGATCAGCAAAAAACTGCCCTTAACATCACCTGTGAACTTAAGTTGGCAAGCCTTTTTGGATTTATCTTCAGCCACCCAGGTTTGCTTAAAAGATTTTTGTGCGCCAAACTCAACCGGTAAAAAAAACATGGTCTCCATGACTTCAGAAATCGAAGCCTTCATTGCTGTCATCAACAGTTTCATCATAGTCTACTTCTCCTAAGATATCAGTGACTAAATCTCTGATGGTTTCAGGGGTAAATGGTTTTGTTATATAGGCTTTAGCACCTGCATCCATAAATTCTTTAATCTTGGTTTCATTGCCTTCTGTAGAAACCACAATAATGGGAATATCCTTTAATAGCTCTTGTGTTTTTATGGCCTTTAGAAACTGCAAACCATTCATAACCGGCATGTTGTAATCAGTGACGACAATATCAATCCATCCATTTTTCATATGGTCAAGCGCTTGTTTACCATTCGCAGCTTCAAAAAACTGAGCACTTGCATATCCAGCAGCCTTGAATGTTTTTATAATCACAGATCGCATGGGCAAGGAATCATCTACTATAAGTATGGAATATGACATTATTTTCCCTAAATCTTAAAGTTAAACAATATGTAACAACGCTTCAACTTCCTTTATGTTAGTACAAAACTCAGCAATAATCATGACAACATCATCTGCTGTAATATCAAGTTCTTTCATCGCCTGATCTTTAAACCGGTAGGAAAGGCCATCCGATCCTACACCATTTCCTACCATCATACAGATACAATCAGCAAGATAGACTGCGGCGATTTCTTTGTCATTAACCTTAGTTTCATCAGGAAGATGATGGTGTTTAATAATATTGATCATTTTGGAAGAAAACTTCCACATCTTAGCAATCATTGCGCCTAATTCCGCATGATCAATCCCTAATATTTTTTTTCTGCTTCTCCAAAACTTAAATTTTTATTTTCCACAAGGGTTCTAATCTTACCTGATGACCTCGCTACATATTTTTCTAAGAGTATTTTCCCAATATCTTTTACTAAAGCTGCCGTAAAGATAGTATTTTTATTTTTAAGACTCAATTTAACTGCCACCTGTTTTGCAACTATGGCTGAAGATACAGAATATTTCCACATATCACCGCCCGCCAGTCCATATCCTTCGTGTTTTCCAGACAAGATTTTGGCCCCGGATTTTAACAATACAAGTTCAACCACTTGATCTATACCCAGCATGTTTACGGCATCCTTTACAGATTCTGCCGGATGTTTAAGTCCAAAAAAAGCTGAGTTGCAAGTCTTTAAAACACTGGCGGTAATGATAGGGTCATATTGGACTATATTGGCAATATCTTCCATAGAACTGTCGGGATCATCTACAACTGTTAACAGTTGATTCGCAACTGCAGGGATGGGTGTCAGATTTTTAATTTCTTTCATTAAATCCTGTAGGGTTGTCATATTTTTACCTCCTTTGATCCAGAAGTTCGTACATAAATGTCCCCTGTAGCGATTTCAATTCTGACCGTTCGGTTGTAATTACCCCCCACATCCTGTTTATCAATCAGGACATTATTTTTGAAAAATATTTTTTTAAGGGCCATGTAGTTACGTTTACCAATATTAAAAAACCCTTTTTGATCAAGAATTTGTGCTCCGCCTGCCGCATATATTTTCATACGATTTTTGACTGCACCCAAATTATAGGCTGATTTAAAAAGTCTGGGAATCCCGGAATCCGCGTACATATAGGGTTTGTCAGCTGCTTTTTCTTTATCAATGGACGACTCTGGTAACATATAGTGCAGTATCCCTCCCACCCGGGCGACAGGATCATAAATAACAAGGCCGATACAAGACCCAAGAGAATATGTAATAATCGATTCCCCCGGGTTTTTGCTAACCTTCATATCTGCAACACCAACAATTTGTTCCACTTGAGTTTCCTTTTATATTCAAGCATTGGCAACTTCAAATATACCATGGATATCAAGAATAAGTCCCACTTGACCATCCGATAGAATCGCACCGCCGGAAATGCCTTTTACATCTTCCAATTTCCCCCCCAGGTTTTTAATAACAAATTCATCTTTACCTAAAAGCTCATCAATGAGGAGGGCTCTTTTTTCATCTTTTGATTCCACGACAACAACGAGATTTTCCCAGATAACTTTTTTTTCTTTACCGCTGTTGTAGATATCATTTAATCGAATCACAGAGATCAAATTGCCCCTGTCTTTAACCATTTCTCCTTTTCCCTCCACGGTAAAACATTCATCTTCGGATGGCTTAAATGCTTTTTGAATGGCTATGGTTGGGATAACATACTTTTCATCGTCTACGCCTATCAGCATCCCATCAATAATGGCCAAGGTAAGGGGCAAACTGATGGTAAATTTGGTCCCCTTACCTTTTGACGATTCAATACTTAAAGTTCCTCTAAATTTTTCTATCCCGGACTTGACCACATCCATGCCCACACCTCGGCCAGACACATCTGTTATTTCTTTGGCTGTGGAAAATCCAGGCGCCATTATTAAATAATAAATCTGAGCATCCGTAAGTTGTTCTGCACCGGTGAGCAGTTCTTTTTCTTTTGCTTTTTCAAGGATGGCATCTTTATCAAGGCCTTTGCCATCATCTTCAATTTCGATGATAATATGCCCGCCTTTATGATAGGCTCGAAGAATAATCGTTCCTTGGGAAGGCTTGTTGTTTTCTAAACGATCTTCTTTTTGTTCAATGCCATGATCACAAGAATTTCTAATCATATGCACCATGGGTTCATAAAGCGCATCCACTACATTTCTGTCAATTTCTGTTTCTTCACCTTCCATAATCAGACTCACCTCTTTGCCTGATTTTTTTGATAAATCTCTAACCAGACGAATCATTTTCATAAACGTAGCTTTAATGGGGATCATCCGCATGGACATGGCAATATTTTGCATATTGGAGACGATTTGACCCAGCTGTGTCACATTCTGTGTCAACGAAGTATCATGGGCAGTTTTTTGTCTTAACATGGATTGGGCAATAACAAGTTCACCGGCATAATCTACAAGATCATCTAACTTATCTGTGCTGACCTTGACTTGTGCTGCCACCTGTTTTTTGGGTGCATTTTGATCCATAAGAGCTGAAGCCACCTGTTTAGGGGCGGCTTTTTTTTCTTCAACCAGTATTTCTCCAATTTTCTTATCTGGATTTTCTTTTTGGATTTCAAGCGCCTGATCTAAATTGTCGCTGGTAATATCTCCTTTTTGGACAAGAATCTCACCCAATGGTAATTTTTCTCCTGCTGTCAAAGCGACCTGCAATTTTTGCAGTTTATCCCTTAAGATTTCAACATCAATATCATCATCGACCTGCTTAAACCCGGTCTGAGCCCCCTTACTTACTCTTTCGATTAAGTTTTTCAAAGTATCCACAGATTCTAATATGGCATCTGTGGCGATATCATTGATTAAAAATTCTCCGCTGCGGGCAGCATCTAAAAGGTTTTCTGTGGTATGGGCAAGTTTATTGATTTTGGTAAGGGCTAAAAATCCAGATACGCCTTTAATTGTATGAAAGGGTCTGAAGATTTCATTGATAATATCTTTGTTGGAAGGGTCTTGCTCAAGCTCAATCAGATTTACCTCTATGGTCTCAAGGTTTTCTTGAGCCTCAGATACGAAATCTATAATAATTTCCATATCGTCATCAGATATTTTTTCTGGCTCTGATTGAACTTGTGAGGCTTCTTGACTTGTCTCTGATTCTGTCTTTGATTCTGTCTCTGATTCTGTCTCTGATTCTGTCTCTGATTCTAAAGGGGGCTCTTGAGAAAATTTAGCCGTCAACAATTCCAGAACATCAGAATAATCAAAAACAAACTCTTCTTTGGTTTTAATATGGCTTAAAACAGATGTTAAGAGTACCAGTCCTTCTTCAATGGGTTTTGTATTCTGTATATTCTCAAGCGTTATGTTTCCTACATAGTCTTTGCAGACATGACAGATGTCATGAAACATTGCGAACTCTTCTTTTTGGGATGCCTCTATAAGATAATCCAACATAATGAGCATGGCACCTAAATCCGGAATTTCATCAGGACAAAACGTACCAATCAAAGCGGAAAACTCATTTAAAATGTGTTGAATCTGATCAAAATCAGGGGTATCAATCGTTTCTTCTTTTGGCTGGGTATCTTTTTCGTCTTGCTCATCTTGGGTTTGGTCTGATTCATTCAATCCGTATAAAAAAGACGATAGCTGGGAGATAGAGTCTTCCAAAGCCGTCATCTTCTGTTCCATGTCATCTGAGTCATTTTTTAATATCGCATCTATGATTTTTCTTGTTTTTAGAACCTCTTTTGCTTCTTTTTTATGAGAGTGCTTGATACAATTGCTATGAATTTGCTTTAGAATCGGCAGCAAACCTGATAGAGTTTTTGGCTCTTCCGGACTTGCCAAAACAAAATCGCAAGATAACTTTTCTACTAAATTTTCAATCGCTTCATAGCTCATGGGGGCAGCCTTTGATTAAGAATATTTTAACTTATTTTATGATTACTACTATGGAATTTTTATTTTAACAGTACAACGCATATAATTACAATACCCTGTGCCAATAAAAATCACCTATTCATTATACATTTTTATAACCTTTAACATTATCATTGAGCTGAATCACAGGCCCCAATGGTACTTCACTTGTATTAACCTGTCATTTTTATTTAATTACCAACTAAAAAAATTCAATATTTTTCATAATATATAACCAATACGCCCCAATGTTGTAACATTGGGGTAAACCTAAAATCGGCGAAGTTTATAATATTCTTTTAACAGACCCGAAAACTCATGATCCGAAATTTTTGTGTTGGAGTCTTTTAAAGGATGATATAAGGCTTTAGGAAGCAATTCATCTTTTTTTGTCATTCCTTCACGAAGATTAAATTGTCGTACCTTTAAAGAAATATTAGATGATATCACCTCAAGGTTTTTTTGCGATCCGTCAATACCGGTGGATGCAGTCAAAAGCTCTCCAAGCATCTCCCAAGGATAAAGATCTCTATAAAATCTGCATAGAATCATACAATCAAAAAGCGTATGCCTGTCTTCAAAATCAATAAAGGTTTTAACCAGTTCTTTTATATTCATGGGGTCTACTATTCCAGCGAGCTCAGGTTTGAATATGGTTGCTCGCAAATGGCAGGCCCCTCTTTCAGACGTTGCATAGGCAAGACTCATGCCCTTTAAGATTCTAGGATCGTAGCCTGCAGGTTCCATTCCTTTAACATGGACAGCTTGATCTTCCATCTCAAACTTTTTTGCTGCAGGTACAATCCCTTTGGATAATATTTTTCCTATCCCTTCACGATTTTTAATCAGATTGATAAGTTCAATTGTTTTTTTCGTATCACCAAAGTCAATTTTAAAATCTGTTTTCCCTGAAGCTGATGCTTTCATCGTAAAGGCGCAAAGGTTGCCCGCTGTTATTGTATCCATGCCATAAGCGTCACATAAATGATTCAGGTAGATGATCTCTTCAATGGATTGAATCATACATAAACCACCAAATGCGTAAATGGTTTCGTACTCAGGGCCTTCATGCAAAAGCCCCTTGTGTTCCCCTTTTAACACTTTTGTCATTCGACCACAGGCCAGAAAGCACTTCGCACAGGCATGGGGTGTCACATCACATTGGTCATGAAGCGCTTCTGAGCTGATAGATTCAAAATGGTCACAGGATCCATTTTCCCAATATTTTGTTGGAAATCCTTTTACCGAGTTCATCACTCTGACCATCTGTGAGGTTCCCCTTGATTTATAGGATCTGACAATCATATTTTCCTTGGATTCCAAGGCAAGGTCTTTTGCCATTTGTTTTAAAGCGTTAAGGTCATGAATGGTTCTTTTTTTCTCTCCTTTAAAAATAATCGCTTTAATATTTTTTGATCCAAGGACAGCACCTGCACCGCCCCTGCCTGCGAATCGCCAGCCATCATTTTTAATATTGGCAAAAGAGACTCCTGCTTCTCCAGCAGGGCCAATCACCACTACGCCTGCTTTTTGTTGTTTTGTAATTCCTTGAATGAGACGTTCTTTAATCAATTGTTCTGTTTGGAAGGTATTCTTTCCTTTGACAAACTGGGCATCATGAAATGTGGCCCGATTTTCGAAAATCTCAAGGACACTCAATTTTTTTGCTTTTCCTCTTAATACAATCGCATCAAATCCTGTTGCACTAATGGCTTCAGGTGCTTTACCACCGGAATAGGATTCAAGATAAAACCCAGTTAAAGGCGATTTAGTAAACACCCCATACCGAGAAGATCCCCAGGTAAGAGTTCCTGTAACAGGACCTGTTGAAAAAATAAGGTGGTTGTCAGGAGACATAGGATCAACGCCAGGTGAATTTAAGTCAAATAATAGTTTTGAACAAAGCCCTTTAGCCCCAAGATATTTTAAATAAATTTTTTCATCGATCTTTTCTATTTCAGATGTTTGTTTTGAAAGATCTACGATTAAAATCTGCTTATAAAATCCTGCCATATGACATCTCCATGGGTATTTTAAGACTGTTTGCCGCTCATTTTATCAATAGGCACTTTAATGACCATTGTTTTTTCTAACATTTCATCTGAATATTCAAAACTTCTGCCTGAATACTGTGACATTATTATATTTAATGCAGATTTCTTTTCTTTTGCATCTTCTATAAATTGGGCTTTACCAAATCCGATCACGCTTTTATATTCAATCCCCCAGTCACAGGCTAATGCCGCTTTTTTAAACTTAATGACGTGATCAACTTCAAAACAAATGTTAGAATTTTTCCTGATCAAATCGATCTTCTTGCCTGACAGTGCACTGTGGAAAAAAAGGGTATTATCCTTGTAGCCAAAATTCATAGGAACAATATAAGGTGTTTGTCCATCAACCATGGCTATGCGGCAGACATCACTCTCCATAATAATTTTTTCGATATCAATTGTATTTGTAATTTCTTTTTCTTTTCTTCTCATGATAATGCTGCCTTAAACAATTTATATTCTGATTCAGATATTCCTTTTACACCGAAAGGACGTTCTTTCCCATCATGGCAGTCTGACCCACCCGTCACTAAAAGCTGATGTTTCTTTGCCCAGGATTTCATTAAATCCTGATGGTCCGTAATATGACCGGGATAATAAACCTCCAGCCCTTTAAGGCCTGCTTTAATAAATTCTGGTAAAATTTTTTCTACAATTTCAATGGGGGGCAATACTTCTTTATAATGTCCTTTACCTGGAAAAGATCCAGCTGCTGGGTGAGCCAGAACTGCAACAATTTCATTTTTACAGATAAAATCTTTCACCTGTTCTAATTCAACTCCTGAAGGAAGATAAGCTGGGCTGTCATTTCCAATAATGACATTAATAGTGTCAGCATTGTTAATTCTAAAAGATTGTTTCAATGCAATTGCAAAATGTCGTCTAGAGGCATTGTTACTTAATGCAGCTATATCCTCAAATTTAAGATTTTTTTTTAACAAGGCATTTTCCTGGCCAGGCCCAAAAAATGTATTGATTTCATCTACTCTTGCTTTTACGAGTTTTTCACCTCTGCCCTGGGATAAAATATTTTTAAACTCATCTACAAATTGATCATCGTAAAGCTTTTCTGGTAAAAAATAACACAGCAGGTGCAGTGTTCCTGTAAAATATGATCGCTTAAACCGAACAGAGACCTCTACGCCTGGGACAACTTCGATAAAATTCTGTTTTCCTACCGAGATTGCGGTTTTCAGCCCATCTAATGTGTCATGATTCGTAATCCCAACAGCCCTTATTCCCAATGATTTTGCCTGATTCACTATTTGCTCAGGTGTAAAGTCTCCATCACTTTGGGTCGTATGATTGTGTAAATCCGCAAATATTTTTTGATTCATTGCTTTATTATACCTTAATCAATAAAATTAAAATTTCCCATCCATCTGTTTTTATACTGGTTATTATATTAAATACAATTTAACCTATTTTTGAAAAAAATACATTAATATTTGATTTTTCCTAATTTAATGTTAAAAAAGAAAATCAAATTATTTTAACATAAATGTGAAGATAGTAAAGGAAATGGGCAATATGGATATTGATATTATAAATGAATTAGGAAAAGTCACGTCTGAACAAAGTGCGTTAGATATTTTCAAGCAGACCATGGATGATGAGCAGCGGGCAAAGCTTTTAAAAGTCAAACACCCGGA
>JAAEKY010000508.1 GCA_024227235.1 Desulfobacteraceae bacterium
CTTTGAAAGAGAATTCCTCCAATGGGGTCCATCGTTTTTAGCTTCACCTTCTAATCCATTCTTTTCTGACAATGGTAAAAGCAGACCAAATCAGGAAGGAGATGGAAAAGAGTTCGCAAAAATTTTATTTATCCCTGACCTGAACTGGGCTTACTCTTTCATAGTTAATACAGGGGATGGACGCTTCAATGAACGTAATTTTGAAAAAACCTATGCTTTGAAAACTGATTATGTGAGCGATAATGGGTATGCAAGTCTTATTCTCTCACATAGAGAAGGTAACATTCATAGAGAGAGAATCGGTCTCTTTGGTGGGTTAACAGCAACTGATGCATTGATATTATATTCAGAAGCAAATTTCCAACAAGGTTCAGATGCACTTTATCCGATTGTTGACAATAGTCCATTTGATTACTCCATGGGTGCCTCAGAGCAGGATGATCACTCAATCTATACTTCTTTCCTTATTGGCGGAACATATACTTTTGAATCAGGCTCAAGCATGACTATTGAATATTTTTATAATCAAATGGGGTATGATGATCAGCAGGCAGATGACTATTATCAATTGAGACAAAATGCCCATGATGCATATAATTCTAATAACCCAATCGCAGGCTTAGCAAGACAATCGCTTGGGCAAACTTTTGATAACAATTTAGAA
>JAAEKY010000509.1 GCA_024227235.1 Desulfobacteraceae bacterium
ATCAATTTTTGTACTTTGTACAAGAAAGGACAATTCCATGAATAAACTTCCAAAATGTAAGATTACTGTTATCAAAAGATCTCTTAATCAAGATATTATTGATGGTTACATGAAAGAAGAGATGAGAAATTCTAATATGTGCGAAGTTTTAAAAGAAGGAGATGAATTCTTTGTTTATTCTGAATTCCATGCACCTGAAAATTTTTGTCAATGGGCCTGGGCAGATATAAGAAATGATATCCTTGCAATTATTAATGGGGTCCAGCATCCATGGTTTAAAGAAAAAGGAATAATAATTTCAGGGTGTACTGACTGGTTTAGGCCTGTTCTCTTTAAAATTGAGAAAATTGATAGATAGCACAATACTTTTTCAGGAAAAAGTTAACTATGAATATTCACAGGCAATTTGACATAATTCTTTTTGATCTTGAAGGCACTCTGGTAGACTTTCAATGGCGTATTCATGCAGGAGTTGATGAAGCTCTTGGTGTTCTGAAAAATGCTGGAATAGATCCTTCTCTTTTTGGAGAGCTGCCAACTTATGCAGATGTTTACAATAAAACTCAGGATATTGTTTGCACAATGGAGGCTGAGGAGGCTAAAAAGTTGTCAGGTTTATTAACAGCCGTATATGATAAATATGACTTAGATGCATTGAGTCGTTGGAAACCATATCCTGACACAAAACAAATATTAGAACAGCTTGCAATCTGTGGATACCGAATGGGGATTGTGAGCAACTGCGGTGCTTTTGCTGTTAATGCAATTCTTAAGCGTTTTAATTTTCCCAAATATTTTGAAATTATTATTTCAAGAAATGATGTTAAATATCTTAAACCTCATCCACACGGATTGAATATGGCCTTGGAAAAGTTTTGCGCACCTGCTGAAAGAACACTATTTATAGGAGATTCTCTTAATGATATTCTGGCTGCAGATAGAGTGCCAATGCCATCTTGTTTTCTTTCCAACGGGGAAAGTTTGGTGACAGGGGAGAGTGCTGATTTTGCAACTTTTCAGATAACTTCTATTGCAAAGCTTCCTAATATACTAATCAATTAGATTCTTTAGATCTATTTTAATTCTTTTATCTGTGGTTTTAGAATTGTCAGAAAGAAAAATACTATCTGGTTTAAAACAATAAAGCTGGGATTTGAATTTTTCTAAAAAAAATTGTCTGTTTTCAATTATCTGAGGGCCAA
>JAAEKY010000510.1 GCA_024227235.1 Desulfobacteraceae bacterium
AAATTTCTTGCGCCTTGCATATGAGCAACTTTTCGCCCAAACACGGGTTTTCAGTCAGGCACTAATTAATTTTCTATAATAGAGCCATGAAAATTCACATTATTGTTCAACTCTTTATTACCATTATTATATGTTTCAATTATTGTGCCAATGTATCTAAAAGACATAAGCATCTAAATTAACGACATTATATTTCAAAAGTACAATTGAATATTTTTTATTCATCACCTTTTAACTTGCATTTTATGCACATTGGATGTACAAAAATGTACATTAACAAGAACAGCCGCGTACTGGAGATCTCAAATTGAAAAAAGCCAGTCTCAATTCAGAAGAGCACCACTTTTTCAGGACAGTTTATAATGCTGCTTTTGCAAACCCTTTCAGTGAGTTAAGAGAAAAACTTGATATTAAAATTGCAGGACTGTTCCCTTCTGCTTCAAGAAGAGAGAGTATTGATCAGTGTATTAAAGAAATAGATCGTCGTATTAAAGAGCTTGAGGTCCAGGGCCGTGCTGATATCAATGCCTATCATGGAAAAGATAAAGACATCATTACTATTGTATTTCTCTTTGATATTTTCCATAAATTCCGGGATGATTTTGATCAACTCATAAAAGATCAAGTTTTGGCCCAGGATTCATCAATACCGGTTCCATTTGCCCAAGAAGCGATGCAGATGCTTCATACAAAAGGATTTAGCAAAAAGAGCATCTCTCACTATTTTGCCCTTTCGTATCAACTCAGACGAGCCTTTTACTTTATTTCCAACTCTCTTGTGGGTAGCAGTCCGTGTATGAAAAAATTAAAAAAACATTTATGGTACAATGTCTTCACATATAACATTGAGCTGTATAATAAATTTTTATGGAATAAAATGGAGGATTTTTCCACCCTGCTTCTGGGCGAAACAGGGACAGGAAAAGGCACGGCTGCCAAAGCCATAGGAAGAAGTGGCTACATCCCGTTTGACGAGAAAAGGCATTGTTTTACCCAGAGCTTTACAAGAGCCTTTTCTTCTTTAAATCTTTCCCAGTATCCAGAAACGCTGCTGGAATCAGAGCTGTTCGGTCATACAAAAGGGGCCTTTACAGGTGCCGTAGATGATTACCAGGGGGTATTTGACCGATGCAGCCAGCATGGCGCTATTTTACTTGATGAAATCGGTGAAATCCCCAACCATGTTCAGATCAAGCTGTTAAGAGTTCTCCAGGAAAGAAGTTTTTCCCCTGTTGGGACCCATGCAACCGCTCGGTTTAATGGAAGGGTGATTGCTGCCACAAACCGGCCTAAGAAAGATATTATCGATGGTAAGGTCTTCAGAGACGATTTCTATTACAGGCTGTGCTCCGATATAATTGAAGTCCCCCCCCTCAGCAAAAGAATTAGAGAACTGCCATCTGAATTGGACGATCTCCTTGATTTCACTATTCAAAGAATGACGGGGACCCGTTCTGAAAAATTAAGCAAAAGAGTCAAAAGAATTATTGACCAACAGCTTGGAAAGAATTATCAATGGCCAGGGAATGTAAGAGAACTTGAACAATGTGTTAGGAGTGTTTTGTTACGACGAGACTATAAAGGCAAACAAAACAATAAAGAAAAAGCTGTATCCCTTGAAGAGCAACTACTTCAGGGAGTTTCCGACCTAGACATCTCAGTTGGCTCACTGGTCTCAGGATATTGCAAACTCTTGTATGATAAACTTGGCACCTATGAAAAAGTCGCAAACCAGACTGGATTGGATAGGCGAACCATTAAAAAACATATTATAAATTTTAAAAAAGACTAGATTTTTTATGCTCAATTTTTTACCGTACATGCTCAAAGGCATTTTATCCATCGTATTATACAGCTTAAATTCTATCTTTTTGACTGTTCCATTAATAGGACTTTCTTGTTTCAAATTTATTCTCCCCTTTCATTCCTTTATCGTTTTCCTTGATAAAATTTTAATATCTATTGCAGGCCTGTGGATAGGGATTAATTCACTTATCTCCAAACTATTTTGTAAAATAGACTGGGATATCAGAGGACTTGAAAAACTTGAAAAAAAAGAATGGTATCTTGTGATTTCCAATCACCAATCCTGGGTGGACATTTTGGCCTTACAAACAACGTTGAACCAAAAAATACCCATGTTAAAATTTTTTTTAAAAAAAGAACTGATTTGGGTTCCGTTTTTAGGGCTTGCCTGGTGGGCATTAGACTTTCCATTTATGAAGCGCTACTCAAAAAATCAGCTGAAAAAAAAACCTGAATTAAAAGGCAAAGACCTTGAAAGTACGAAAAAGGCATGCGAAAAATTTAAGCACTCACCTGTCAGCATTATTAATTTTGTTGAGGGTACCAGATTTACACCTGAAAAAAGAAGATCCCAAAACCATCATTTCTCAAATCTTTTGAAACCAAAAGCCGGGGGCATTGCATTTGTTTTAGGTTCCATGGGTGACTATCTTCATAAGATCGTCAATATCACCATTGTTTATCCGGAAAAAACACCCACATTTTGGGAATATATTTCAGGACATGTAAAAAAAATAATTATTGATTTTGAGGTATTGCCAGTGACCCATTCTATAACAGGCGATTATTTTAATGATCCTGAGTTCAAAGATCATTTTTTGATTTGGCTAAATGAATTATGGGCAAAAAAGGATGACAAAATAAACGAGTTGAAAACTAAAAAATTATAGATTTGGTTTTATATATTCCCTACCTGCATTTCATATATATTCAAGCTCCTGCCGTCAGTAGATGTAGATAAAACTTCCATAATTCTTGAATGCTGTGTCACTTCGTCAAACCGCTTTTCACAATGCACCCCAAGGATAGCGGTCCCCGGCATAATCGCTCCAGTAACAATGACAACGGATTTGCCTGGATTATCTTTTGCCCATGCCATAAGATTAGTTCTTTCTTCCAAGAATTCATCGCGTCTTATTTTTAAGTCATCGATTTCCTTATCTTGTTTTTCCATTAGTTCTTCTATCTTTTCGCTCTCATCAAAACACTTATCCAGATTCTCTTCTGCTTGCTTGGCATTTTTTTTCAACGATTCAATTTTCTGTTTTAGCTCATTTACAGAACTTAAATTTGCTCCGTCTTTTTCCATCGAGGATATTTTTGAATTACAGTCCTTTTCTTCCAATTGAGATCGATCCTGTACATGGGCAAGTTCTGTGATTTGTTTTTGAAGCGCCAGATTATCTTCTTCAAAATTTCCCTTCTTTTCCAAATGATGTTTTATCTGTTCTTTCAGTCTGTCGACCTGCTCTTTATTTTTCTCTATCTCTTTTTCAGTAAATGCGTCATGCCCTACTTTAACAACACTGGGACCGCCCATTTCTGTACCAATATTTTTAGCTTTAACTCCCATCTTTGCTGTTATTCTTGAGGACATTAACTTGCCATTTTCAGCCACACAGGTTCCTGAACACTCAACATCAGCATCAACAATTTCTTTTTCAACAATCACATCTCCCATGCAAATGACTTCAGATTTATGGATAAATTTTGCATAGACATTACCCCGGGAATAAATCTTGCCTTCATTAATACCGCCTGCAATCCTTACATTCCCTTCTGCTGTAATAATACCCCCATCAAGTTCAATGGCTGAGACATCATTTCCCTCCACCTTGAAGCCTGATTTTATTCTACCCTTAACATTAATATTCCCATTATAATTTATATGACCGGTTTCATAATCTACATCACCTTCAGTGACATACTCTTGAAGAACGTAAACTTGTCCGGATAAGGTGTATTTTGGAAATCCACTAACATCGGCAATCACCTTAAGCCCATCCTCAGAAAGCTTTGCACCTTTACCGAGTTTTATTGCAATATCGTTTCCGGGAATTGTTTCAATTTCATCACCAAAAATTGTATGTCCGCGTCGTGCTTCAACCATGGGAACTTTTTCAGCCAAAACAGTGCCTTCTTCGACATGGGGAATCTCACCTCTATCTTTAAAATCAATGGTCCCATCATTTGTTAAATCACCGGCTTTGAGGTAATCGGTGTTAAAAAAAAATTCCAATTTTGCATCTTTACCCTGAATGGGCGTAACTCCCTTGGCAACCCTGAAAGATTTTGTTTTAAAACCACTGGAATTAACAAATCCTTCAATCATTTTATCTTCAGTTATTCCAAGCACAATGCCTTTATCAATCAAATCCCCTTTTATTTCGGTCAAGGTAATTTTCTTATCAAAATATTCTGTTTTTGATAAAAATGCAGCCATAAAATCATTTGCTATTTCAAGTTTTATTCCGCCTGCGATAATTTCAGGTTCAAGCAGGCCGGCTTCTTCTATTTTTTCTTCAGGTACTACTTCTTCCAAAGTATCAGCGGATTGCTTTTGATCACTTTGAGCAACAGGTTTTTCATCTTCTTTGACAGTGTCTTGTTTTATATCTTCTTTGCCCGTATCTTTTTTTACTTTCTCTTCAGATCCTTTTTTGACTTCCTGCCTGACTCTTTTTTGTAACTTAAGAATATAATCGCGCTGTTTCTCCGTGAGCATCCCGGCTTCTACGAGAAGATCACCGACAAGGCGAAATTTTTTACTGGTCTTCATTAAATCTTGCTGCTCTTCCAAAGCTAGCTTTAAAACGCTTTGATTGATAAACCCTTTCCGGATCGCAATCGCACCAAACTTATATTCTTTTTGCCGCATCTCGAGCGCTTTTGCTGCCCTTATCAGCCTTTCCATATTTTTAGAGGAAATAAGTTCATTTGCCAAAAAGTATTCTTTTAAAGCAACATTAAGGTTCTTTGAATCAGAACATTGTAAAAGACCTTTTTGAAGTTCTTCTTTTGTAATTAAAAGATTTTTAACCGCTAATGCACCGATTAAAGGAATTTTAGGTTTACCATCATTTTGAGTTGCCATAATCTCTCCAGATTATGCTGAAATTACATCAGCAATTGAATTACAGCGGTTAACAATCCAGTGACAAGAAACGAACATTCAATAATAAACTCTTGATGCACACCAGATATAAGATTATTTTTTTTAAAAAATCTTATCAATAAAAGCATAATCAGCGGTATGAAAGCAAGAAAGAAAGCGCTGTTTACCAATAAATCTGTGAAAAATGTCAATAAAATAATACAAATATCAAAAATTAAAACATATTTAATGATATTAAAGCTTCTTTTTTCCCCCAAAAGGATGGGAAGGGTTTCTTTTCCAGTAATCCGGTCTCCCTGGATGGCCAGCACATCAAAAAATACAGTTCTTGCAAACACGAGCCCTGTTGCAAACAAAAAGACCACAATGACAGGCAAAAGATCACTTTGATTTGAAACAGCCGGCAAAAGGCAGGTCACTGTCCCCCAGGCAAATGTTATAAGTATGGTTTTTGACCCAGGGATGTCTTTTATCCTGGTGATTTGACTCTTTCTAGACTTTAAGGGGATAATTTTTAAATTGTACGACAAACCCAATAAGCTCATGACCAACAAAATAATAAAAGACAAAGCACCCGTGATAAAGCTTAAGTAAAGACCTGTTGCACCTGAAATAATTGCAAGGGCCTGTAGAAATATTTTATTTTTTTTATAGAATGTGGCTCTCTGGGGGTGATTGTATTTATCAGATTTAATGGTAAGCAAATTATTGAGTATCTGCATTGACAGTACATATAACATGGCGATCAATGCATGATTTAACTCCGGACCGATCCCTTGAAGCATAGAACATGCGTAAGTTAAAAATCCTGCGCCTGTGGCAGCCATTATATTCGTTTTCAGTAAAAAATCACGACTAATAAATAAAAATGTTTTACTAAAATGCTGCTTTTGAATGTTGCGTTCTATTTTTCTTACGGCATCATTAATGATCCAGCTTGGTGTAGAAGCCCCGGCTGTAATTGCAATGGATTCAGCGGAAAACAAGGTCTCATCTTCAATTTGTGAAGCATCTTCAATATGGGATACTGGTTTCCCTGTTTGAGACGCAATTTGTGCCAGGCGTTTTGTATTTCCGCTCTGTTTCCCACCGACAACGATGACGGCATCATTTTCATTGGCTAATTCACGAATTTCTGTTTGGCGTTTTTCAGTAGAGCCGCAAATGGTATCAAATATCTTATAATGAGTTGCATTGATTTTACACCATGCCTTTATTTCGTCATAGAAGACAGTATTCTGAGTCGTTTGTGCAACCACAACACAATTTTTAAACTTGGGCAGTTCCAGAAATTTCGCCATGGATGTTACCGCATGTCCATTCCCCTTTGCATAGCCCAAAAGACCTACAACTTCTGGATGTTTCTCATCCCCAACAATAACGGTGGAATACCCTCTTTTGGCATATTTATTTATAATGACCTGCACCCTTACCACCCTGGGGCAAGTGGCATTAATTACTGTAAACCCTGCATTTTTTAATTCGTTTTGATCCTCTGGGGGAACCCCGTGTGCCCGAATCAAAACAACGCCAGTTCCTTTTTTTGGAATTTTATCGATCCTGAAAATTTTTTTTTCTTCAAGCATTTCAAGGACCTGAGGATTGTGAATCAATGGGCCATAGGTATAGATCGGTTCCTGCGACAGATTGGATACATCCAGCACCATATCCACTGCCCGCCGGACTCCCATACAGAATCCAGCAGTTGTTGCGACAACTATTTTCATGAAATATGGCTCAGAAGATCTACTATTCGTTGAAACTCTTTTTTAGATTTAAAATTAATTTGAATATTGCCCTTCTCCCCATTCTTTTTAATCATTACTTTAGATTTGATTTGTTTGGAGATAAAAGAACACGTCTCATCAAGATATTGTTTTTCAGCAGCAGATAATTTTTGTTGTAATTTTTTAGGTTCTTTTTTGGCCGTGTTGACCAGCTGTTCTGTCTGTCTTACCGACAGACCTTTTTTGAGGACAATATTATACAAATAAATCTGATTGTCTTCAGCCCCTGCCCCTAAAAGAGCTCTGGCATGCCCCATGGATATCTTTTCAGCAACCAGATTATCTTTTATCACCTGGGGAAGACTTCTTAAGCGCAGCAAATTGGCAATAGTTGAACGGTTCTTTCCTATCTTTTTTGCCACTTTTTCCTGGGTGTAATTAAATTCTTTGATTAACCGATAATAGGCTTCCGCTTCTTCAAGAACATTTAAATCCTCTCTTTGAATATTCTCAATAATAGAAACTTCTAATACTTGCTCATCGGTTAAGTTTTTCACAAAGACCGGCACATGGGTCAAATTGACTTCTTTGGCAGCACGAAGTCTTCTTTCTCCTGCAATCAACTCATAAGAATCATCAAACACTCTTACTAGTAAGGGTTGCAGGATACCTTGCTGTGCAATGGATTCTTTAAGGCGATCCAGTTCTTCCAGGCTGAATACAGTTCTGGGCTGATACCTATTCGGTGTGATGTCACCAATAGGGCACATCAGAAAATCAGGGCTGCTCTCAGGCTTTTCAAAATCCGGAATCAAGGCTGATATACCACGACCAAGTCCTGTATTTTTCTTTTTCTTTTTCATCATCTTTTTAGAAGTTCCCTTGCAAAAGCCAGATAGCTTTTTGATCCTTTTGACTGTTTATCATATAAAATGACCGGCAACCCATAGCTTGGTGCTTCTCCAAGCTTAACATTCCGCGGTATTTTTGTTTTAAAAACCATATCTTTAAAATATTTTTGAGCATCTTTTACAACATGCTGAGAAAGATTTGTTCGCTGGTCATACATGGTCAAAAGTATTCCCTTAATTTTCAACCGGGGATTATAGGAGGACTTGACTCGTTTTATGGTATCTAAAAGCTGCCCCAGGCCTTCCAGCGCATAGAACTCACTTTGAAGTGGGATTAAAACAGCATCACAAGCTGTAAATGCATTTAATGTCAATAAACTTAGGGCTGGCGGGCAATCGATAATAATATAGTCAAACGTATCTTTTACTTGAACGATTAAATTTTTTAATTTTTTTTCTCTATCAGTGGCTGACACCATCTCAATTTCAAAGCCAATAAGATCAATATTCGCCGGAATTATCTTCAGTTTGGACAAAACAGTTGGATAAATGATATCATTAATATCTGCCTCACCAATAAGACCTTGATACAAAGAATATTCCAGGGACGGTTTATCAATTCCCATACCGGTTGTTGCATTTGCCTGAGAGTCACAATCAACAAGCAATACCTTCTTCCCAATTGTTGCAAGCGCAGCAGATAGGTTAATAGAGGTAGTTGTTTTGCCAACGCCTCCTTTCTGATTTGCAATGCTAATAATTTGAGCCATAAGAAAAATTCTTATCACAATTATCTTTCATAGGCAATCAGTTAAAAGGTTCATTTTTATTTTTTATACTATAGCAGTTACTAAAAGATTTACCCATTCAGCCGATGGTTAAAGAGGGTGTACTTTTCACTTAATTTTAACGGACATCGTGTCCGTTAAAAAGCGGAAACAAGCAATTTTTAGGCGTCCTGTCAAAATGCTAGTTTTACGCCGTTCTAAGCATTACCTCTTCAACCATCTGTATCGCAACCTTATCAAAAAGAAATATTTAATGGCACTGGTTATAGTTCTCATATTAATATTCGGAAATAAAATATTTTGATTATTTTCAGGCAGTGCTTTTCAGGGTAAAGGAACATATTTTTAAAGCTTTAGGCCATAAAAAAGCCCGGCAGGACAATAAAAATGTCGTACCGGGCAATGATAGTTATTTACTAATTATAAATGTAATTTACATAGCTGATTCCGGATGGAATATATCCACATCTTTTAAATCTTCCCCAAGATATTCTCTTTCATTCGGACCTAGTATTCCTAAAGACAGGTTTAAAAGTGTCCACAAATGAACTGTTTCCCATGCGTGGTCATTGACTTCTGCCATATCATGTACCTGGGCATGACAATTATGACATGGGGTGATGCAATACGGTGCTTTGGTCGCCAGAATCTGATTGGCTTTTGTCTGACCATAGGCCCGTCTTTGCTCCTGAAATCCTGATTGGAGGAAACCACCACCACCACCGCAGCAAAAATTGTTGGATCTGTTGGGTGTCATATCAACAAAGTTTTCTGCTCCAACTACTTTTTTTACAACATATCTCAGATCTTCAGCAACCGGATCACCAAGAGACTTTCTTACCAGTTGGCAGGGATCCTGAACTGTAAATTTGATTTGTCTTTCTTTGTTCCAGTCAGATGATGGATTGAGTTTTCCTTCTCTAATCCATTCGGCATAGAGTTCAATAATACTTTTTATTTCAAAATTATAAGGAATATTAAATTTTTTCAGTCCGGCCCGGACTGCAAAGAATTCGTGCCCTCACTCGGTGTTAAGCCAGACCTTACAGCCCAGGTCCTCCACTGCTTTCACCTTTGTTCGGATAATTTTTTCCCAGTTTTCATTATCTGCTGAAAAAAGGCAATAGTTCTCAGCAGCCCAGCCTTTTGTGCCGTAGGTCCAATCTGCACCAGCAAGATTCAAAATTTTCCATAAAGGGACCATTTCATCGGGTTCTGTTACAGGCTCTCTTGAATTCTGATTTAAAAAATAATATGCCCCTTTCCTGTTCACATCTGCCGTCATCTCAACAAATTCAGGTTGGGATTCCTGGTATTCTTCAAGCACATCTTCAACAACAAATTGAAAATCTTCTTCATTGGCACCCATGGCTGAGCAGGTGTCATGTTTTAATGCCATATCGCAAGAGCTCGTAATACCTACTGGCTTATCATCTTTTTCCCATTGAGATCTAACATTGAAAACAAGCTGTGGAATATTAATTTCCATGGGGCAGACATATATACATCGCATACACATGGAACACATCCATGCCCAGTTTGTACTTAAAATTTCTTCATCCATTCCAAGCGCTGCCATTCTAAGAAACTTTCTTGGATCCATACCTTCCAACCCTGTGGCCGGGCAACCGGACGCACATGCCCCACATGTCAGACATGCGTTCAAATTTCCACCGTCAGGTAGAAGTTTCATTACCTTATCTTTAAAGACGCTCTTTTTTGCGCCACTTATTTTAATAGCGGTTTTTCCCATGCTATTTTTTCTCCTCAGTATACATCAAAATTATAAGTATAGTTTTTTACTATATTTTATGCTCCTTAATTTTTGGAACAAATTTCTTTTTCTCTTATTCCAGCTATTATGTCAACAAATTAAAAAAAAATCAAAAATTGACTTTTCTTAACTTTTGACTACTATTCAAAGTCTATGGATAAAATAAAGAAAATAGAACAGTGCGGGTCAAATGTTATGTTGAAGGATAAACATACCATATTAAAAGAGCTTCGAGCCATTAAAAAGACACCCCTCAAGAAAAATCCCCACAAGAATCAAGGCATTGAAACTTATACAAAAAGAATAAATCAACTCTTTAAAAAAACAGAACGATCCATAAAGGAAAAACAAAAAAGGGCTTCACTTAAACCTAAGGATATAAAATTTAATCCAGACCTGCCCATTACCCATAAAAAAGATGATATTATCCAAGCGATTAAAAAAAATACTGTGGTGATTATTTCAGGAGAAACCGGATCAGGGAAAACGACTCAGATCCCAAAATTCTGCCTTGAAGCAGGGCAAGGGATTAAAGGATTGATCGGATGTACGCAACCCAGACGCATCGCAGCCATCAATGTTGCCAAAAGAATTGCCCAAGAACTCAATGAAAGCTTAGGAATTTCGGTTGGATATAAAATCAGATTTGATGATAAAACCAAATCTCAGGCCTATATAAAACTAATGACAGATGGGATATTGCTTGCAGAAACTCAAAATGACC
>JAAEKY010000511.1 GCA_024227235.1 Desulfobacteraceae bacterium
ATGGGGCAAGGGGTATGCTTATGAAGCGGCAATACGAACAGTTAAATATGGATTTGGAAACCTATCTCTTAAAACTATATACGAAGCAGCCGTTCCGGAGAATAGTCCTTCTATACATATTCTTAAGAAAATAGGTATGTCCCCGGATGCGGAATTTAACTATTACGGGAATGTTGTAGATCCATATTCAATTAGAAAAATTAATTTCATAGAATAAATGCGGAATAGCTCACACCCCCGGCCATTTCGGCATGGCCGCCTCCGAAGCCGATGCCTTGAAGAATCTGGCGGGCAATGGCATCGGCTGCCCACTCGGCCGCTTCGCTGCGTAAAGAAAAGTTGATGCGGTCCTTATTATGAGCGCAGAGTGCTACAAAATCGATCTTGTCCAATGACAAAAGAAAATCGCCAAGAATACCCAACAGGTTTTGGTCGCAACCTTGAGGGAAATAGCAAAAGGCCATTCGATCGGCACATTCCATGTGATTCAACATGAAACGGTACTGCTTTAGATCATCTATTTGAATGTTGTTTCGCAAAATTGAATTGACATAATCCGTGTCGGCCAGGTTAAAATATTGCAAACCAATTAAGAGAAGAACCCAAATTGTAAAACTACTGTTCATCGGAGACCTTGCCAATGTTGTGGATGATCTGATTTATTAATCTTTTGCGGGCCTCATCTGTTATTACTATTTCACCAATGAGTTTGCTGTTGTCAATGGCAATAGCTACTATACGGGCGGCCAATTCCAAAAATTCAAGGTCGTCAGTTGTGAAGTCCCCGTTTTTCTTATTTAATGATTGAAGTGCGCCTAAGCATTGATCTTTGCAGTCAAACAAGGGAGTGCAGATCAGATTGCGCGTATGAAAACCTGTCATATCATCTACCTCTCTAAAAAAACGGCTGTCCTCATAGGCATTATTAACGACTGCAGGCTTGCGGTTTTCAAACACCCATCCAGCCACACCGACTGATTTTGGAATACGGATTTCATGCTTCTCAAGATCGAAGGATGAAAAGATGGAAAGTTGTTCTTTTAATGGTTGAAATAAAAAAATCGATGACCTTTCAGAATCCATTAATTGGTTGAAGTTGTACATGGAAATTGAAAGCGTCGTATCAATGTCGCTATCCGAGTTGAAAAGCTGTGACATTTTGTTTGCCAGGCGATAATGTCGGGTCATGTTTTTTTCCATTTTCTCTTTCTCGCTAAAACTGATAATATGAACAAGCTACCTTCTATTAGCGAATGTAGTACAATTAACACTACTTGGAAAGTATAAGAATCTATATACGCAAATACGCATAATTCTCAAATATAATTATCAAAGCCTCAATAGTTGTGATAGCATACCACTGTACCCATTGTTTCGATGTTGTGGTACTAAACGGACACCTGAAAAATCATAGAGGATCGAAAACCTGTGATACTTGCAACGTATCTGCATTTTTGACTCTGTTGTGAATAGGTTCGATATATTTGTCATAAATCCAGTAGATTAAAATTACAGATACCCGTTACATATATAAAATTTGACTTAGGTTGTGAAAGTGGTATGGTACCTCACGAATCGATCAGCCTGATTTTCGTGGGATACTCTCGAGTGCCGTTTTTTTCAATCTATTTATTTATCGTAATTATTTCAAATAATCGAATTTAATATCAGCCACAAATTTTTTCTATATTAGTTTTAAAAAATCACACGGAGGAAATTTCAATTTATGTGGGGATTAATAATTTCTGGTATTTTGAGTATATCTTGTGCTTTTTTTCTTTGGACTCTAGCTGATAAAAGAGGAGCTAATACTTTTTTCTGGGCTGTAATGGGTGCTGTTTTCGGTCCATTAGCTATTCCTTTCATTTTTTTCGCAAAAACCAATTCACCAAAGGATGATGATTAATTATGAATACTTAATAATCCTTAGATAGGGTTCGAGTGCCATGCGATATTAAGATCCCGTAATCGTGAACAATTCATACCCTATCTGCAAAAACGGGATTTGGTTTTTACAGATTCACACCAGTCGAGGTAATATTGTCATATCCGGTTCATATCTGAATATTTACATGAAATTGAATAGAACAGGTCAGACTCCGCGAGCTACACCCTTTAGACTCGCTCGCCTGCCCTATAACTGTCACGCGGAAACATACCAGTTGTGTCTTTGGTATGGCATCGCTCGGAATTGATAAGCCTGATTTTCTTGGGATACTCGCAATATATTTGAAATCAGGGCAACATTGAGATATGGTATTGTACACACACGCTTGGACCAATCTGAAAACATTGCGGTACATAGCAGATGCCACAGGTTTACCAAATTGTGGGGAATCGGATGGCTGTCTTTACGTCACACTGTGAGACCGCAAGGTAAATAATAAATCACAAAGTAACGAAACCATTTAGCAAATGGTAAGTTTTGATTGAAGATCCTTTGTCCTTGCGGTTCTTACCAGTGTGTTTTTATGCTCTTCCTCAAATATTTTTTGGATCTTTTTTACCCGATTTATTACTTGGCTCTATCAATTTGATAATATTGCTTAAAAATACAAGAAATATAAAAAATATAATAAGGATCGCACCCCATTTAGTTGATATTAACCACTTTGTCCAATTTTCGGGAAGAATTCCTCCAGTAATAATCAGGCCTAAAATAAACAAAAAAAATAAAGATAATCCTACTACCTTTTTAAAGAAATTATTTTTATTATTTGATAGCGACATTTTTTGCAAAAAATTATATTTGCCTATTTCAAACTTATTTTGAGCAGAACGGCGGGGTTTTGCGGCGAGCTATGCGAGTCCGTCAACAACCCCTGGTGTACGCCCGGCATGGGCGTGAATTTATGGGGTGTAAGTCCCCTATGTGTGAATCCTGTCAGTGTCACATGACATTGACATAAA
>JAAEKY010000512.1 GCA_024227235.1 Desulfobacteraceae bacterium
GCCACAAAACATATGACAGATGGATACTGAATGGCTCTGTAAAAGCAGATGGACGACCCGATGCTGTTCGTCCGGTGCCTGCCAATAAACTCAGTCATGAAGAAAGAAATTGTATCCTGAAAACATGCAACGCCAGTAATTTTGCAAGTCTTCCACCAACCCAGATTGTTCCAATACTGGCAGATAACGGTAAATATATTGGATCTGAATCAACATTTTACAGGGTATTACGAGAATCAGGCCAGCAACACCATCGAGGGAGAAGTTCTTCGTTAAATAAAAAAACGCCTAAAAGCTTTTGTGCATCAGCACCTTGTCAGGTTTGGACCTGGGATATTACCTGGCTCCCTGGTCCGGTTAAAGGTATATTTTTCTATTTGTATATGATTCTTGATATTTACAGCAGAAAAATAGTTGGCTGGGAAATTCATGAATGCGAATCTGCCGAAAACGCATCCTTGTTAATAAAAAAAGCTATCCTCAAGGAACAGTGCAGTTCTCAGCCATTAGTACTCCACTCTGATAATGGCAGCCCTATGAAAGGTGCCACCTTTCTTGAAACATTGAGGCGACTTGAAATAACCCCCTCTTATAGTCGGCCAAGGGTCAGTAATGACAACCCTTTTTCTGAATCGCTTTTTAAAACCTGTAAATATAGACCGGAATATACAGGAAAAGGTTTTCAAACACTGTCTTCAGCAAGAGATTGGGGATTATCTTTTGTGATTTGGTATAATACTCAGCACAGACACAGTAAAATCAATTTTGTAACGCCGGAACAGCGTCATGATGGAAAAGACACTGTCATCTTAGCAAAAAGGATAATGGTGTTTAAAAAAGCTAAAAAACAGCACCCTGAAAGATGGTCGGGATCAATCAGGAAATGGGAAATTCAAACAGAGGTTTGGCTTAACCCTGATAAGTCTGAAAATGAAAAATTGGTAGACAACGCGGCTTAAGAAAAAGGACAACTATGTTGACAGACACCGTAACTTAGAATACCAAAGCAATTGTAGATTCTGTGTATGGTGAATTTTTTTTCTAAGTAATTGTTTGGAGAGCCAAAAAGCCACGACTTGTATTCATATGACTCGCCATATTGCATTGTAATTTTTTGCTGATTTTTAAAAGAAATTTAACCTGTTTAGTTTGCTACTGCTTTCTTTTCAGATTACCACATTGTAATATTCTCATATTGACAAAACGATTCTTTATAGGCTATTTTGAAACGCTTAAATTAGATAGATTAAATGATGATAAAAAGAATTATAAATATCTTGAAAACAATTGTTTTGTTATGGATTATCCTGTTTGTGGTGATCTCAAGTCATCCAGAGTGTCGATCTGTTATTTCAGATGTTTGTCATGAAAAAAAGTTATCATTTACTATAAAACAAGTATCGATATTACCAGCCAACATTCTTGCATTAAATTCCATGACCAGTTGTAGGGAGGGAGTTTGTTGTGAAGAAAATCAATGTAAGGATGATAAAGAATTTTTAATTTCAGGACAATATCCGAAATTATTTAAGCAAGCCTGGGGCAATGAAAATAAATTAATTCTCCCGAATGAAAACACTAAAAAGATTTCAGACGATTCTTACCAAAATAAAATCCCCAA
>JAAEKY010000513.1 GCA_024227235.1 Desulfobacteraceae bacterium
CTATACAAAAAGTATTTTAATTCTCAACCTGATTTCATTTATCTTGATAGAACAAGATATGGACTATATCGCATTTTTGAAAAAATGCAGGTTAAAATAAAAATCAGGAACAAATACGAATGGAAAGAATAAAAGGATCAAACCATGGATATAATTACAAACTGGAAAGAGGTAAAAAATCTTTTTGAAAAATCGTTGATGTCTTCTTTTCATTGTGCTGTAGCAACTGTAAGTGAGAAGGGTGAACCTCATGTGGCTCCCATTGGATCATTGATTCTTGGAAAGCCAGGGCATGGTTTTTATTTTGAAAAATTCCCACGACAACTTCCACGTAATTTGAAAATTAATAAGAAAATCTGTGTTATGGCTGTTAACAGCAGCAGATGGTTTTGGTTTAAATCTTTGGTAAAGGGCAAATTTATAAGCCCGTCAGCTGTTCGATTGCATGGAATAGTTGGTGATTTACGCAAAGCCACTGACACAGAAATCAAACTTTGGAAAAAGAAAGTCAATATTGTCAGCTTTAGCAAAGGACATGCAATATTGTGGCGAGACATGAGTATGGTGAGAGACATTGAGTTTACCAGAATCGAGCCTATTCATACAGGGAAAATGGGCTGTGACACATGGAGTACTAAATCAGTTGCAGGACACACCTGACAATACATTTCTAAGGCACTGTAAAAAAATACAGTGCCTGTCAATTACAACGTCAGGCGCGTACATTTCTTCTTCTGGCACCAGGAGCCCTGGGCTTGGTTGATCTCCCGCGTCGTCCATTAGGTGCTGATTTTCTCCCCTTGGGTCTCCATTGGCTCTTGCTTTTTTTCCCAGGTGGCTTTTGTGTTGAAGTTTTTGCCTTTTTCTCCATCTGAAACCCTTCAATCTCCTTAACAGATATCGTTTGTTTGAGAAGTTTCTGGATATTCATCAAAAAGCCATGATCGTCTCTGCATACCAGAGAAAGAGCCACTCC
>JAAEKY010000514.1 GCA_024227235.1 Desulfobacteraceae bacterium
AGGGGCTGCCGCTCCTGCTCAAGGAGGAGAAGGTTTTATAGACCGATTCTGTAATGATTTTACCGAAAAAGCTGAGCAAGGTGGAATTGATCCTGTTTTTGGACGAGATGAAGAGATCCGTCAGATTATTGATGTGCTTGCGCGGCGACGGAAAAATAATCCCATCTGTGTTGGTGAACCAGGAGTTGGTAAGACCGCTGTTGTTGAAGGACTTGCTTTAAAAATCATTGAAGATGATGTACCTGATGTGCTTAAGAATGTAACCCTTTTAGAACTTGATATGGGGCTTTTAGAAGCTGGAGCTGGCATGAAAGGTGAATTTGAGAACAGGCTCAAAGGAGTTATCAATGAAATAAAAGCCTTTGAATCACCAGTTATTTTATTCATTGATGAAGCCCATACACTAATAGGAGCTGGAGGAAGTGCCGGAGGTGGAGATGCAGCTAATCTTTTAAAACCTGCCCTTGCAAGGGGTGAGTTGCGTACGATTGCAGCAACAACCTGGGGTGAGTATAAAAAGTATTTTGAAAAAGACCCTGCTTTAGCACGAAGATTTCAACCTATAAAACTTGATGAACCAAGTGTGCAAGATACAGAACTTATATTAAGAGGTTTAAAACCAGGGTATGAGGATGCTCATAAGGTTATAATTACAGAAGCTGCTGTAAAAGCTGCTGCTGAATTTTCCGACCGTTACATTGCAGGCAGATTTTTACCTGACAAGGCAATTGACCTTTTAGATACTGGATGTGCCCGTGTAAAAATTAATCTGTCCACAAAACCACCAAGCCTTGAAGATAAAGAACGATCAGTTCAGGCATTTGAAAGAACAAAATCTGCCATGGAACGGGATAAGGATAATAATATGGAGGTTGATGCTGATGAATATGATGGCATTCTAAAATCCATTGAAGAATTCACATCTGAGGCAGATGAAATCAAAGATGCCTGGGAAAAAGAAAAACAAGCAGCCCAAATAGTGCTTGATCTGAGAAAAGAGCTCTTTGAAGCTGATAAAGAAGATAAAAAGGTCGTCGATGATCTTAAAGAAAAACTTAATGATGCTGACAAGAAACTTGCTACATCACAAAAAGAAGATGCATTGATGCAGCTAGAAGTTAATGCTGATGTTATTGCCCAGGTTGTTTCTGACTGGACAGGAATCCCACTTGGAAAAATGATCAAAGATGAAGCTCAAAACATTGTTAATCTTGAAAAAATATTGGGAAAACGTGTTAAAGGACAGGATCATGCCTTAAGTGCTATCGCAGAAGTAATAAGAGCTTCAAAATCAGGGATTAAAAATCCAGAACAGCCCATGGGTGTATTTCTCCTGGCAGGACCAAGCGGTGTTGGAAAGACAGAAACCGGACTTGCCATTGCAGATATTCTTTTCGGAAGTGAAAAAAACTCTGTAATTATTAATATGAGTGAATTTCAGGAACGACATACCACAAGTCGTCTCATAGGTTCTCCTCCTGGCTATGTTGGATATGGCGAGGGTGGAATGCTTACAGAAGCTGTAAGGCAAAAACCTTACTCTGTTGTTCTTTTAGATGAGGTTGAAAAAGCCCACCCTGATATTTCAAATCTTTTTTATCAGGTTTTTGATAAAGGTGTTTTGACTGATGGAGAAGGTAAAGAAATCAATTTTAAAAATACTGTCATAATATTAACCAGTAATCTTGCAACAGACATAATCCAGGAGATGACAGCTGAGGAAGATGAGATTTCAATTGATGTAGTAACATCTGCCATAAGACCTATGTTGTCAGAGTATTTCAAACCAGCACTTCTTGCAAGAATGAATGTATTGCCCTTTGTGAGTCTTAAATCAGATGCAATGGCTTTGATCGTAAAACTGAAACTCGATAAGGTCAAAAAAACATTGCTTGAAAATAACAAAATTGTTTTGAAATATTCTGATAAAGTCACAGAACAGATCACAGCAAGGTGCACAGAGGTAGAAACTGGAGCCAGAAATATTG
>JAAEKY010000515.1 GCA_024227235.1 Desulfobacteraceae bacterium
ATTTATTGTCCATAAATAACTAACAAGGATATGTCTTGGTAATATTTGCAATCATAGTTAAGATACCAAGTGAATTATTCGGGGACATCTATGATATATAAATTTCGGGTACATGATACTGATTTCGCATAAGGTTATTGTTTTTGGATTATCAGTATGGTATTTCGCCTTTTAGTTCAAATTTGTTCTTTTACAATTTTTGAATATCGACGGAAACGGTTGATACCATTGAGGTTGAGCTATAAGGACAAAACAGCTCTAAAGGATTAATACCCTGAATAGTCCCTTGATGTACACTGATCCGGATGGTATGGTGGCACGGGCAACATGGGGGGGCACCGTCATGATGTTCTGGCATGCGCGGGAATGATACCAGGATTGGGCATTAAAGATGATTGAAATTTACTGTGTTGTTATTGAAATGATGTCGCAAAATTTGATATGGTCTATCTTTAAAAAATGATCATACCGGTATTGAACCGATATGATCATTTTATTGCTGTTTCCTACTATTCTTAGTCTTCGTAAATGAAATCGTTGGGGAATTGTTTTTTTATATCATCAGCAGTTACATCATATATTCCTGAACCCACCACATAGTCTTTATCGCCATGGTTGGCAAGTACAACATAAGAAACCTTTGGAGAGGTCCCTTTTTCCCCTGGTTTCGGCCAAAGGTATCCAACCCATCCTGCCCCATTTTCTTCAGCAGTTTCGTTAAAGGCTACAAAAAAAAGGACACCGTTCGTATCTTTAACACCGGAAAGGCTTTTCCCGTCAAGAGAAGGTTTGATGGGGTGCATTAGCATTTTTGCGTCAAGATCCTGTACCCAGACATAACCAGCACCATTGCCAAATCTAAATTCTCCTTCAGGTTCCTTGAACGAGGCAAAAGCTTCCTCTCCCTGTTGTTCAATCAGTTTTCCGGCTGCTATCGCTTTTTCTTTGCAGAGTTGGGCGGTAAGCTCTCCTGCAAACCCATTTCCTGTAAAGCAGATCGCGACAATAAGACTCATAAATACAATAATCAATTTTTTGACCATGGTTCCTCCTAATTAAATGTGTTGTGGTAATAATATAATTTACAATCTTAAAGCTTAAACTGGCTGACAAGTTCCTGCAAATTGCCAGCTATGGTTTTAAGTTCAAGGCTGCTGGTATTCACAAGATCACTATTATTTAATACTTCATTACTGCTGGTGCTTACCTCACCGATATCTTTGGCAATTTCACCGGCCACCTGGGAGCTTTGGGCAACATTTTCGCTGACATTCTGTAATCCGTCTGAGGCTTGTCCCATGTTTACAGAGATTTCTTTTGTTGTAGCAGATTGTTCTTCTACAGCAGCAGCAATGGTATTGACGATATTATTTACATTTTTAATGATGATTGATACTCCGTCAATTTTCTGAACCGTATCAGAGGTCGTGTTCTGAATGCTTTCAATTCGCTGTTTAATATCATTGGTAGCATCTGCTGTCTGGAGGGCCAATTGTTTGATTTCTGATGCGACAACAGCAAATCCTTTTCCGGATTCCCCGGCTCTTGCTGCCTCTATGGTGGCATTTAGCGCTAAAAGATTGGTCTGTTCTGAAATTTCGGAAATAACTTCTGTAACCGTGCTTATTTTTTTTGCAGCCGCCCCCAGTTCGTTAACACTTCGAGTGGCGCTTTCAGCTTTTTCCACGGCTTCCCGTGTGATGGAGCTGCCGTTTTCTGAATTTTTGGCAATTTCGTTAATAGATGAATTAATCTCCTCTGCTGCAATGGATACAGTATTGATATTTGTAGTTGCCTCCTCAGAGGTTGCTGCCACAGAATTCATATTCGCGCTCATCTCCTCTGCTGCGGCTGCCACAGTTTCTGATTTTGCTGTCATATTCTGGGCACCTTTTGACATGGAGGATGCAAGAGTGCTCAGATCTGAAGAAGAGCTGGTCAATTGCCCGGAATAATCTGTGATTTGACAGATTATTTTTCTTAATTTATCTGCCATGCCATTGGTGTCCCTGGCCAGGTCGCCCAGTTCATCTTTGGAAGATGCATCCACTTTGTTTTTAAGATTTCCATCGGCAATCAGTTTTGTTGCATCTGCAAGGGATGTGATATTTTTTGTCATATATCGACTAATGAACAGTCCTAATACAATTGCAATCAAAACTGCGGCTATCGTAAGGACAATGAGAATAGTGGTGCCGCTGTCTTTAGAGGACTCAGCATCTTTCAATGCCATTGACATTTCTTTTTCAGTTCCTTTGGCAAGTGTATCAAGCGCTTTATTAATTTTTGCAGAAGAAAGCATCATTGCGTCTAATTTTTCTGTTTTGGTCATGTCAAGTTTTTTATAGACAGGTGTGATATAGTCATGAATTCTTCCAAGGTATTGATTGATCCGTTCATATGTTCCGCTGCTTTTATTGAACACCTTTATTTTACTTTTGTTATCATCCTCTTGATTAACTTTTTTTATATACCCCAGTAATTTTTTATTATATTTGTCTAGCTTTTTGATAAGCTTGTTCAGGCCTTTATCTTCAACTTTATAACGCAGCACCCAAGATCCCAGCATATCTTTGGCAGGATCAGGGTTTTTTTTAAACGGTATTACTAAAATGGCAGCATTCTCAAGCAAACCATACCAGCTTCTATTATTCTTTTCTAAAAGCATAAGATAAGAAGGCAGATCATAGGTTTTGTTATCTACTGCGACAGAATAATTTATGTATTCATTGTGGGCTTTGATCAAATCAGTACAGCCTATTCTAAAAGCCCTGTTCTCCTGTTTCATTTTACTAACTATTGCTAAAATTTCCTTAGACCCTTGAGGCACCTCAACGTTTAATTTTAGCGCCTTATAAATAGTGCTGGACTTGCTTTTTATAAACTTGTCAGAAGATGTCCCGTGTTCCAGCATGGTTATCCACATGTCAAATTCGTCAAGCTGGGCCAGGAGATGTTTTTCTTTTTCAACAAGCCCTGAGGTCGTGGTAAAATAATCAGCAATGACCTTTTTTGCCTTTTCAACAGCCAGGCTGGCTTTCATGACAGAATACTGAATAGGCATTTTCTCTTTGACCACAGTATCTGCAGAACGGGATACTTTATTAAGAACCAAGATACCGATAATACCGGATAATAATACTAAAACCGCAAGCAATGCAAAACTGAAGGCAAGCTTTTTCCCTATTGTAAACTTCATATGATAGTCTCCTGATAAAATTTAGCTATATATAAATTTGGTAAGCCATCAGAAAAAAATGGCTTTACGATTCTTAATTACGATATTTATTCGTCTGAAAATTTTATGATTTTTTTTAAACACACACCTCAACGCTGCCCTATAGAGGATGGTAAAAGTTTCAAAACTAAGGCTATCCCTTTTTTTAAACCGGCAATAGCAGTGCTAATGATCATTTATTTCCTCCAGCGATTCCGTTTGTTTTGGATTCCAGTTTCAAATTAATACATTTTCAATCTGTGAAAGTAATGGTGAATTTCTGCTTACCCACAGCATTAAAAGCATCTATAAATTATGTTTAACTTAATTTTGAGAGACTGCTTAGTTATTTTTCATGCATACTCAATTAAGTTTGCAAACCACATGCCATGAAGTAATTTGAAAATTAAATATTAGAGATATTGTTTGATTTCAGAATGTTAATTCAGCTTGCAAAAACTGGAGTGGGAGTTATGTCGTAAGGATAGTCGCCCCTCTACGACGGTTATAACCCTATGAGTCGCGATTTTGAGAGCCGCTATAGAATTGACATCAAATCACTATGGATAAAATGACATTATAGTCGCGATGGCACCAGATCAGTCAACAACATGATCAATGAAATATTTATATTCTCTGCTCTTGATATCTTGTCTTTACCTATGTGCCCGATAATTCTATCGCCCATATGCTGTTTGACAAGACGTTTATGAACACCCTGCGCGAACCCTGATTCTGAAAACTCTTTAAATGCACGTGGGAATGACGATTCATGATATCGCAGGCTTTTTGCCAACCACAAATTCTTTTTAACGCCGGGCTGATTTTCAACCTGTCAATTAATTTTCTTGTCGTATCCGTATTATAAACGGCCTTTGCCATGAATGCCCTTGCTATCTGCTTCCTGAATTTTGGTGATTGGCCATGCCCAATATCCTGGTGCCCGGATCATATCTTCAACCCTGATAAGCTCTAAGGTGGTTACCAGGTGTTTTAATTTCTCTGTGATCGGTTCCTCAACCTGTTTTTCTACGAAAGGGAAAAGAACTTCTTGTACTTCAAACCAAATTTGTGATAATTTTCTCATAAAGCTGCTTCTCTGGATTCAGTCGTTTTTTTGTCTTGATTAAACTACTGAAACATACCATAGTAGCAATTTTACATCAAATATTACCCTCTGATGATTATAGAAAGTTCAAATTATTTTTTATTTCTGCAAGAGGCTCCTCTATAAAAATATTCCGACTAAATGTTTATCCATATTAATCCACTATGTTAACCGATAACCAGTGACTTTGACGCCAGCGCAGCAATAGTATCCACCTTTACACCCAGCTTATAATGCTTGGAAATATCTCCTAATTGTCGATTGCA
>JAAEKY010000516.1 GCA_024227235.1 Desulfobacteraceae bacterium
ATTTTAAAACCCGGGGGTGTACAAAGATTTTATCAGATGGCAAAGATGACAGAGCCTCTTTTAGATGGATTGACAGATAAAATTGATGTTGAAAAATTGAACCAACTTGCAACAACTGTCACACAAAATTTTAAACATCAAAAGAAGTTGCGTCCCACAGGATCAAGAAAAACAGACAGTCAACTGCCTCTGTATAACTGCTTTAAAGCTCCATGCAAAAATGGCGGATGTCCTATTGAGCAGCAAATCCCTGAGTATCTTCAACTTGTAGCACAAAAAAAATTTGATGAAGCATTCAAAGTGATTGCCATTGACAATGCCACGCCTGCCATAACAGGCGCCATATGTAATCATGCCTGCCAGACAAAATGTACGCGGCTTGATTATGATTCTTCATTAAACATTAGAAACAGCAAGAAAATAGCAGTCTTAAATGCCCAGGACAAATACATTGAAAACCTCGAAGCTCCAAAGATAAAAACAGATAAAAAAGCAGTGGTGATCGGTGCAGGTCCCGGAGGTGTTTCTGCGGCTCTGTTTTTAAGAAGAAACGGTATGGATGTTACAGTGCTGGAAAAAAGAGATAAGCCCTTTGGCATA
>JAAEKY010000517.1 GCA_024227235.1 Desulfobacteraceae bacterium
GGACCGGATGGTATAACGTATGAATATACGTACACGGAAGATAATAAAATATCAGGCATCACCATTCCCGGACAGGGTGGTGTAACCTATACAGAGTATGGCTGGGCTAGACCGGAAACGATTCTTTTACCTGGTGGGACACAACGAACCTTCAGCTACGATGCTTTTGACCGGCCGAAGACGATAGAAACCATTGCCCCTGGGGGTGACATACTGATACATTCACAATATGAGTATGATAATGTTGGTAATATCACCTCGCACAGCACTACAGCAGGCAGTGCAACCTACGGATATGATGGTCAGTACCGGTTGACCTCAGTTCAAGATCCCCTTTCAGGTGACGTGACCTATCAGTATGATAGTAATGGCAACAGAATCTCTAAAAGTGATCTTGCCGGATTATGGAATTATGATGGAAACGACCAATTAATTGATTATGGAGATACAAGTTTTGCATATGACAGTAATGGCAATACAACATCAGAAATTAAAAATAGTGAAGAATTTATCTATATTTATGACCATGACAACAGGCTGATACGAATTGAGAATCATACAGGCGGAACGATTGCGGAATATTATTATGATCCATTTGGAAGAAGGTTATGGAAAGAGACAGGCGGAGAAAGAACCTACTATTTTTATTCAGATGAAGGTCTAATCGGAGAGTACAATTCATCTGGAACACAAATTAAATCATATGGATATGAGCCGGGATCAATTGCCACATCCCAACCGATATTCCTCAAAACTGACGTGGGTTACTACTATTACCAGAACAATCATTTAAATGCGCCTGTAAAAATAACAGACACTAATGGAACAATAGTCTGGTCAGCACAGTACGATACTTTTGGTAAAGCTGATGTACTTTCCGGTTCCGTCATTACCAATAATCTTCGTTTTCCTGGCCAGTACGAAGATTCTGAAACAGGCCTGCATTATAATTTTAATCGATATTATAACCCTGAAACAGGACGGTTTCTGTCTTCAGATCCAATAGGACTCAATGGAGGATTGAACCGTTATTCTTATGCAAATATGAATCCGATCAATTTGATTGATCCTTATGGCCTTTGCAGTTTTGACTATTATTTGGAGGGCGCCGGGAATTTTCTTGTAGCATTTGGGAGAACTATAGATCCAGGTATCGCAGATCTTATTAATAGAGGTATGGATAGATGGGTTTGGGGTAATGAAGGAAAGAGTACAAATGATTATATCAATAAAGATGATCCAGGATATTCAGCTGGAAGAGCCGCGGGATATATTTATAACACAATACAATTTGTTAGAACTGGAGCTGTCATTGCATGGAAAAAAGGGTTGAATGCAGGCAGTAAAACAATTACCTGGACAGGTAAACGTGCAAAAAAGTTTGCTGAGTATGGAGGAATACCTATGCATAAAACACCAATTGGTGCTGTATTAGATAAAACACAAAATGTTTTAACCAAATTTGTGGGTCGGGATAAAGCAAATAAATTGATGTTTCGGATAAATGCAAGGGCTAGTGCAACATACGTGAAAAATGCCAAAGGGCCAGTACGCAGAGTTGTCGATACTTTAGATAAAGAGGCCTCTGGGAAATTTTATAGATGGATTGAAAAACCTATATTGGATAGAAAAAAAAATAAAATAATTGAAAGGGTTTTGAAAAAATAAAAAAAGTTCCGTTTTAATGGTCTTAAATTAGAATAGAACCAATACCTTAATGTCTTTTGTTTATTAGAATGAATAAAAAAATAATAAGATTTTATTAATCAGGACAGGGAACATGATAAGAATTTTCAAATATCAATTTATAGAGATACTATTAATAGTACAATTGGTTATTTTATTATTGGTATTATTTTTGCCAAAATATTTACTTGCCGATGACTCCATCTGCGCTAAAGTCAAAATCGAAATCAGCCAGGAGATGACATTAGAACGCCAGGCATTTGAAGCACACATGCGGATTAATAACGGACTTACCCATGTGGCATTGGAGGATGTGAATATTGAAGTGTCATTTGCGGATGAGGATGGCAACTCTGTACTGGCTTCATCAAACGCTGACGATACACAGGCACTTTTTTACATCCGTGTGGATTCCATGGATCAGATCAGTGACATCCAGGGAAACGGCAGTGTACAACCTGAAACATCTGCTGATATCCGATGGTTGATCATACCGGCAACTGGTGCGTCCAACGGGCTTGAATCAGGCACATTGTATTATGTAGGGGCCACTCTGACATATACCCTTGGAGGTGAAGAGCATGTAACAAAGGTGAATCCTGATTATATCTATGTCAAACCCATGCCAGACCTGGTGCTGGATTATTTTTTACCCACTGATGTGTATGGAGATGATGCGTTTACTTCAGAAATCGAACCCAGTATTCCTTTTTCTCTGGGAGTACGGATTAAAAATACTGGGGCAGGGGCTGCCAGAAGTCTGAAAATAGAGTCTGCTCAGCCAAAGATCATTGAAAATGAACAGGGGCTGTTGATTAATTTTGTAATTGAAGAAAGTGAAGTCAATGGCCAGGAAGCCACCCCTTCACTTACAGTGGATTTCGGGGATATTGTTCCGAATGTTGCAGGTACAGCCCGATGGTTCATGTCCTGCAGTTTGTCGGGTCAGTTTACAGAATTTACAGCAGATTTTTCTCACTCAGATGAACTAGGCGGGCAATTAACCTCTTTGATCGATGTGATCAATACCCATTTTTTAGTACGGGATGTACTGGTTGATCTGCCGGGAAGAGATAATATCAGGGATTTTCTTGCTCAAAATACTGGCATATATAAAGTATATGAATCTGATAATGTGGATACAGAAGTGACAGATCAATCTTCTTTTTCCTCTCTTGTATTTATCAGCAGCCAGGGGGGGGAAACAGAATATCAGCTCAATACAGCTGCAACAGCTGGATTTTCAATGGTGTCATTGCCAGATCCTTTTGGGGGCACAAAATTATTAAAACAGGTAATCCGATCTGATGGAAAACTCATCAGCGAGCACAATGCATGGTTGTCCAAAACACGAAATGGCAGTGATCCCTGGCAGTATTTTGTCAATGTGTTTGATCAGAACACCACCGCTTCCTATCGTTTTATTTTTGTTGATTCTACTGAACTACCTCAACCCCCGGTGCTTCAATATATTTCAGATAAAACTCTGGTGGAAGGCAACCCGGTGGGATTTCTTGTTCAGGCAAGTGACCCCAATGGAACCATTCCATCCTTGACTGCATCTGGATTACCGTCTGGTGTCAATTTTACAGATCAGGGCACTGGGACCGGTTTGTGTGACTGGGTTCCTTTTCCAGGACAGGCAGGTGTTTACCATATAACGTTTACAGCCTCAGATGGTCAGCTTCAGGCATCTCGTTCAGTCACAATCAAAGTGTGCTCGATCAGTGATTCAGACTGCGACGGTATGGACGATCAGTGGGAGATGGATGAATTTGGAACTTTGGACAGAGATGGTACTGAAGATTTTGATGGGGACGGTATACTGGATCTGGATGAATTTTTAAATGGTACTGATCCCAATGGCACTGAGAATGCGCCAAGCATTCCTGTGATTAATTCACCCCAGATGGAGGGTGTTGTCAATACGCTTCAACCTGATCTAACCGTGTTTTGCAGCACAGATCCAGACTATGATAGTCTGACGTATGAATTTGAAATCTTTTCTGATTCTGGATATACCACGCCTGTCGCAACAGATAATAATGTGCCAGAATCAGGCGCTATTGCGATCTGGACTGTACCCGTCCCTCTTGTTGAGAACCAGACCTATTTCTGGCGGGCCAGGGCATTTGATGGTACGGCTTATTCGCTCTGGATGCATGGCCGTTTCTTTGTCAACCAGGTAAATGATCTGCCAGGTGATGTGGAACTATTAACCCCGGAAGATACAGGAACCGTTGATTCTATTCGTCCCCTGCTTGCATCAGGGTGCAGTGTTGATCCTGATAACGATTCTCTGGAATATACATTCTCCGTGTATGCGGATCAGCAATTAACTCAGTTGGTGACCTCAGGTGTTGGTTCAATTACTGCTGAAAACTGCAGTGTCTCCTGGCAGGTAGATGCAGATCTGACAGATGGAATATCCTATTTCTGGCAGGTTACAGCCACGGATTCTTCTTTGGCAGTATCCACAAGTCCGGTGTATTCATTTGTCGTCCAGACCACGAATCAGACACCCCCTTGCCCTGGTATTGATTCACCTGTAAGCAATGGTGAGATAGATATATTAGATCCAGCGCTTTCTATTTTAGGGGTTGTTGATCCAGATGGTGACCCGGTTGAATATGAGTTCCAGGTGGATGTGTCAAAAAACTTTGATTCTGCAGGCCTTATGGATTCTGATCCATCAGACATTTTAGTGTCAGGGGCTTACATCCAATGGCCGTTGCAAAGCTTACAGGACAATACCTGGTATTATTGGCGGGCAAAGGCAAAAGACAGTGTATCTGCAAGCCAATGGGTGTATGGCAAATTTTTTGTGAATACGTTTAATGATGCACCTGAAAAACCGGTTGTTCAAAACCCGGGTAAGCTGGCGTGGACGGATCAACTGGCCCCTGAGTTATCGATTCATCCGTCTGAAGAATCAGATCATGACCCGGTTGAGCTGGTTGTGGAAGTGTATGAGGATGCAAATCTCAATCATCTGGTCCTATATGAAACATCAAGCAGCCAGACATTGACCCTTTCCCAGGCACTTGAGAATTCAACCTGGTATTACTGGCGGGCACAGTTGATTGATGAACATGGGATTGTTGGGCCGTGGAGTGACACCCATTCCTTTTTTGTTAAGACAGATACATATGATGACCCACCCGTAATTGATCTGATACTGCCTGACAGTGATACAACCATCACGGTTGAAAATTCCAATACTGTATTATCTATATCATGGGATGATTTTGACCCTGACTCAAATGCCCAGGTGTCACTGTTTTATGACACAGACATGTCAGGTGCAGATGGGACATTGATTACATCAAATATCACAGAAGATCCAGATGGTTTGCAGGATACATTTGAATGGAATATTGATGGCCTTGCAGGCGGTACATATTATGTGTATGCCCAGATATCAGATGGCTCAAATATCCATACTGACTATGCAGATGGTTTTGTAAATATAAACTATCCACCATTTGAACCCACCTTGCCGACACCTATAAATTCTGAAGCCGACCTTTCAATTGATCTTTCATTGTTCTGGACAGGTGGAGATCCGGATCCTGGCGCCACGCTGATGTATGATGTCTTTTTAGGACAGACTGCAGGAAACCTCCAGTTGCTGGGTACTACAGATGGAAATGAAATATATCCACTATCTGGGTTAGAGTACAATACCACGTATTTTTGGAATATTGTTTCAAAAGACCAGGTGGAAGCGCAGACGGCAGGACCGATATGGCAGTTTTCTACATTTGCTGGGGATTCAGACAATGATGGTGATGGCCTTTCAAACCAAGAGGAAATAAATTTTGGGACTAACCCATTTAACACAGATACAGACCAGGATGGGTTTGACGATTTTACAGAAGTGCAGCAAGCATCATCACCATTGGACTCACAAAGCACACCCAATCTACCTCCGCCATATGGGGATATAGACCAGGATGATGATGTTGATGGCGCTGATGTCTCTTTGTTCATTTTATCTTTTGGCACCAGTAGTGGTGACCAAAACTATAATATAAATGCAGATATAAATAATGATAACATTATAGACAATAAAGACATTGAACTGTTCAAAAATATCTTTGGTCATTTGTATGAGAATTGAAAGATGATGTTGGTCTCAAAGACGGCTGTGAATTATAAAAAAATGAACTAAAAATTGTTTAATGAGGGTTTTCTAACAACTTAAAATGGCAATGGGTATAAAAAAAAGGCAGGGTGATTTACAAAACCCTGCCTTTTATGGGGACCTTTGGAATAATTTATAGGGTTTCAGGTTTTACAACCGGATGTTCCTTCAAATATTCCAATCTGTTTAATCCGTTTATATATGCCAGAGCACTGGCAGTAATAATATCCGGGTCAGCACCTTTTCCTAAGGCGACAATCCCATCTTCCTGTAACCGGACAGTTACTTCTCCTTGCGCATCAGTTCCTTCTGTCAGTGCAGAGATCGTAAATCTTAATAGCTCAGATTTGGTGTTGGTTAATTTAGAGATAATATTATAAACTGCATCAATCGGGCCGTTTCCTTCTGTTGATCCCTGGACTGGACGGCCATTAATATTCAGTTGAACGCTGGCAGTTGGAAAAACGGTACTTCCGGATAATACATGGATATATTCAAGACAGAAAACTTCTGAACTCCTTAATACCCCTTCATTGATCAATGCTTCAATATCCTCATCAAGAATACTTTTTTTCTTGTCAGCCAACCGTTTAAATTTTGTGAAGACCGTATCAAGCTCGTCCTTTGACAGATCATATCCCATCTCCTGGATATGCGAGTTCAATGCATGCCGGCCGGAATGCTTTCCTAAAACCAGGTTGTTTTTATTCAGGCCTATGGTTTCAGGCTTCATTATTTCATAAGTCATGGGGTTTTTCAAAACGCCATCCTGATGGATTCCGGCTTCATGAGCAAATGCATTAGCGCCAACAACGGCCCGATTGGGTTGAACAAGGATACCGCAGATCATACTGACCAAACGGCTGGTAGGATAAATCCTTTTGGTGTTTATTGAGGTTGTCTGTGGAAAAAAATTGGGCCGAGTATGAAGTGACATGACCACTTCTTCAAGCGATGTATTTCCCGCTCTTTCACCAATCCCGTTAATCGTAACTTCCACCTGTCGAGCCCCTGCTTTAATCGCAGCAAGGGTGTTGGCTGTGGCAAGCCCAAGATCGTTGTGGCAATGCACACTTAATATGGCTTTATCAATATTGGGAGTATTTTTCATGACATATTTGATAAGTTCACTATATTCTTCCGGTATTGCATATCCTACTGTATCCGGAAGGTTGACTGTTGTGGCTCCAGCATCAATAACCGCTTCGAACACCTTACACAGAAAGTCAGGATTGGATCTTGACCCATCTTCAGCTGAGAATTCAACGTTGTCTGTATAAGATGCAGCCAGCTTGACCGATTTGATGGCTTGTTTTAAAACTTGATCCGGGTCCATCTGAAGCTTGTATTTCATATGCAGTTCAGAGGTGGCAATAAAAGTATGTATCCTTGGATGCACAGCATTTTTAATCGCCTCCCATCCTCTGTTAATATCTTCTTTATTCGCCCGGCATAAGGAAGCCACCTGTGTTTTTTTAAGCGTTTCAGCAATGGCCTTGACCGATTCAAAGTCTCCAACAGATGCGGCGGGAAATCCTGCTTCAATTACATTGACACCCAGCGTTTCAAGCTGAGTGGCAATACGCAGTTTTTCAGCCTGGTTCATGCTGGCTCCGGGTGATTGTTCTCCATCTCTTAACGTTGTGTCAAAAATAATTATTTGATTATCTTGTGTCATTTTATTTTACCTTATTGTTATCGAGTGAAAGTTTGTATTGAAAACTGTCAGCCAATGCCTGCCAACTGGCTTCAATAATATCTTCTGAAACTCCAATGGTTGAAAAAATATTGTTTTCATCCCGCGACTCAATTAGAACGCGTACTTTTGCATCTGTGCCATCCATTCCGTCAATAACACGGACCTTAAAGTCAACCAGATGCATATCGTTTATTTGCGGGTATATAGTTGTCAAAGCTTTTCTTAGAGCATTGTCCAGTGCACTGACTGGACCATCCCCCTCTGCTGAAGTAATTTCAGTCTTGTTACCGACTCTGATCTTGATCATGGCGTGGGAATAGCAAGGCTTTTCTTTGTCTTTTTCAACTACGACTCTGAAAGATTCAAGTTCAAAGTGAGGAATAAACTGATTGGTCAGTTTTTCCATAATAAGTTTTAATGAGCCTTCCGCTGCATCAAATTCAAATCCATCATCCTCAAGCTCCTTAATGCTTGATACGATCTGATGTCCGTTTGCCCCGCTTTTACTTAGATCCACCCCAAGTTCTTTGGCTTTATATTCAATATTGCTTTTACCGGACTGCTCTGAGACAATCACTCGGCGTTCATTTCCCACTATTTCTGGCGGTATATGCTCATAGGCTTTTGGATTCTTCATAATGGCGCTTACATGAACTCCTCCTTTATGGGCAAAAGCGCTTTTGCCGACAAAAGGCCTTGAATTCACAGGGGGTACATTGGCAGTTTCAGAAATGAATCGTGATAGATTGACTAATTTGGCCAATTTATCCGGGTGAATACACTCTCGATTCATTTTCAGGGACAAAATGGGGATAACAGCTGTTAAATCTGCATTACCACACCGTTCTCCATAGCCATTGATTGTCCCTTGGACCATGGTTGCTCCTGCATGAACCGCGGTAACTGAATTCGCAACCGCCATGGCACAGTCATTATGGGTGTGTATACCAAAAATGAGATCTGTTTCTTTTTTGAAATGGTCTATTACTTTCTGGGTGATGGTTTCAATATCACAGGGTAAAGACCCCCCATTGGTATCGCAAAGAACCAGGCATTTAGTACCGCCTTCAACAGCGGCTTCAAGCGTTTTTAAGGCATAATCAAAGTTGGCTTTATACCCGTCAAAGAAATGTTCAGCATCATAGATGACTTCTTTATCGTGGCTTAAAAGATAAGCAATACTGTCTTTGATCATTGCAAGATTTTCTTGTTTTGTATTTTGCATAATCGATTCAACATGAAGATCCCAGGATTTTCCAAAGATGGTAATAACAGGCGCCCCACTATCTAACAACGCTTGAATATTGGCATCAGTTTCACATGTTTTTCCCAGGCGGCGAGTTGAACCGAAAGCAGCTATCTTAGCGTTTTTAAATTCAATATCTTTTGCCAGCTCAAAAAAATGCTGCGCTCCTGGATTTGATCCGGGCCACCCACCTTCAATATAGTGGATGCCTGATTCATCTAGACGTCTTGCAATTTTTAATTTGTCTTCAGGCGAGAAGAATATGTTTTCTCCCTGCATGCCATCTCTTAGCGTGGTGTCGTATAAAAGTGCTTTTTCCATTGGTTTTCCTGTCTGTTGATTTTAATCTCTTAATTGGTTTTAATTATTTCCATTTTCTCTTGCAAGGGCAATGGACCCGGTGGAGGCAATTTCAATAATTCCAATGGGTTTTAATAAAGAAACAATGGCATTATGTTTTTCACTATCTCCGGAAATCTCTATGGTGTAATGCGAAAGTCCAACATCAACAATCTTGCATCTGAAAATATCAACTATTCTTAATATGTCTGCCTTTTTATCAGATTTTGCATTTACTTTGATCAATGCCAGTTGCCGCTGAACATATTTTTTATCCGTTAAATCATTTACAGTTATGACATTAATCAATTTATGCAGCTGTTTTTTTATCTGTTCAATAATATGGGGTTCACAGTTTGTTACCATTGTGATTCTTGATACATCAGGCTTATTCGTACTTGCCACACTTAAACTGTCAATATTAAATCCGCGGCCTGAAAAAAGTCCAGCAATCCTTGAAAGAACGCCTGGCTCGTCATCTACGAGAATAGAAAGTAAGTAGCTGTTTGTTTTCATAATTATTATCCTTTCCAATATCCAAATTAAACCAGAAGCATATCTGTAATTGATCCGCCGGCCGGAACCATTGGGTAAACCGATTCTTCTTTGTCTACAGCAAATTCCATAACAACGGTACCCTTGCTATTAAGACCTTCTGATAATACTGCCTCAACGTCTTCCGGGCGAGTGCATCTTAGCCCTTTTGCGCCATAAGCCTGGGCAAGTTTTACAAAATCAGGGGCATTTGCCATACTGGTTGAAGAATATTCTTTATCGTAAAACAGTTCCTGCCATTGTCTTACCATTCCAAGAAATTGGTTGTTTAAAATAACAATCTTTACATCTATTCTAGATTCTATAGCAGTCATGAGTTCCTGAATATTCATCTGAATTGACCCGTCACCTGCCACATCGACAACCAACTTGTCAGGGCAGGCGGCTTTAGCACCGATAGCTGCAGGCAGACCAAATCCCATAACACCCAAACCTCCGGATGTAATAAAATGGTTGGGCTTCTTGAAATGATAGTATTGAGCGGCCCACATCTGGTTCTGGCCAACTTCAGTTGTGATAATAGCATCCCCTTTGGTCAGCTCATAAAGTTTTTCAACAACAAACTGAGGTTTGATAATCTCGCTGCCTTGTTCATATTTCAATGGAGTGGTACTTTTCCATTCTTCAATTTGGTTAAGCCATTCAGGTCGATTATTCTTAAAATCATCAGGATTCTTGCCTTCCATCAGCTGAATGATGCCTTCAAGGGCGGTTTTGCAATCTCCTACGACAGGGCACTGAACCTCAATATTTTTATGGATAGAGGTTGGGTCAATATCAATCTGAACTATTTTGGCATCCGGGGCAAATTTTTCTATGTTGCCTGTGACCCTGTCATCAAACCTGACACCGGCTGCGATCATCAGGTCGCAATTGCCTATGCTCATGTTAGCCCGATAGGTACCATGCATACCCAGCATTCCCAACCATAAAGGGTCAGAGCCTGGGAAGGCACCCAGTCCCATTAAGGACGCAGTGACAGGGATATCTGCCATTTTTGCAAGCGTTGTGATTTGTTCGGAGGCCTGGGATAAAATAACCCCCCCCCCTGCGAATATGACAGGTTTTTTTGCTTTACTTATCAGATCAACAACCTTATTCAGCTGCTTTTTGTTGGGCTTGTAATTCGGTTTATATGATTTTAAAGAGATGTCACCGGGTTCTTTAAAATTAATCTGGGTGCCTTGAATATCCTTTGGAAGATCAATGAGTACAGGGCCAGGTCTTCCTGAGCGTGCAAGGTGGAAAGCTTCTTTAATAGTTGAGGCCAATTTATTTACATCTTTTACAAGATAATTATGTTTGGTACATGGCCTTGTGATACCGACTATATCCACTTCCTGAAAGGCATCATTTCCAATCAGCGCTGTAGGAACCTGACCTGTAAATACGACAATGGGTATAGAGTCTGAATGCGCTGAGGCAATCCCGGTTACCGTGTTCGTGGCTCCAGGGCCTGAGGTTACCAGGGCAACCCCCACACAATTTTTTGCTCTGGCATAGGCATCTGCCGCATGGACAGCACCTTGTTCATGCCGGACAAGAATATGCTGGAGGCCGTTTTGTTTTGCCAGCGAATCATAGATGTCTATGACTGCACCACCGGGATAACCGAAAATTGTGTCAATACCTTCCGCCTTGATCATTTTAAGAAGAATCTGAGCGCCTGTGAGTTTCATTGTTATCTCCTAAAAAGTATTTTTAAATATAGCCCCATTGCCGGCAGAACTTACCATTCTGGCATATCGGGCCATATATCCTGTTTTTATTTTGGGTTCAGGTTTTTTCCATTTGGAAAACCTGTTAGTAATATCCTTTTGAGAAACCAGCAGTTCAATGCTTTTTGCCGGAATATCGATTTTAATCTGATCATTTTCTTCAATTATTGCAATTAAGCCACCTTCTACTGCTTCTGGTGAGATGTGACCAATAGAAGCGCCTTTGGTTCCGCCTGAAAATCTGCCATCAGTAATCAGGGCAACAGTTTCATCAAGCCCCATTCCAGCGATGGTTGAAGTTGGGGTCAGCATTTCACGCATGCCAGGACCCCCTGCAGGACCTTCATACCGGATAACAATCACATCCCCTTTGTTGATTTGATTGTCAAGAATGGCGCAAGTAGCCTCTTCTTCAGAATTATAGACTCTGGCCGGACCCTGATGTCGGAGCATCTGGTCAAGGACGGCTGACTGTTTGACTACACAGCCTTCTTTGGCAAGATTGCCAAAGAGTACCGCTAATCCTCCTTCCTTATGATAGGGATTTTCCACAGGTCGAATGACCTGCTGGTCTTTTTTTGCTATGGTCGCAAGATGTTGGCCCAGCGGTTTGCCTGTGGCTGTCAAACAGTCCGTATTGAGCATGTCATGGTCAGATAGTTCTCTCATGACGGCAGAGATACCACCGGCAAAATTCAAATCTTCAATACGATCCTCACCCCCTGGGCTTAAAGAACATAAATGAGGGGTATTTTTACTGACATCATTAATCACATTAAGATCAATATCCACATGGGCTTCATTTGCAATTGCTTTTAGATGAAGCACTGTGTTGGTTGAGCATCCTAATGCCATATCAACAACAAGTGCATTCATAAAGGCCTCCTGGGTCATAATTTTATCAGGAGAAATATTACTATTCAATAATTCCATGATCTGTATACCGGTTTGTTTGGCCAACCTGATTCTTTCAGACATGGGCTCGGGAATGGTTCCATTTCCCGGAAGTGCCATTCCAATGGCTTCTGTCAGGCAATTCATTGAGTTGGCAGTAAACATGCCTGCACATGACCCACAGGTCGGGCAGGCAGCATTTTCTATATCCAGTAATTGATCTTCAGTCATTTTACCGGACTGGACTGCTCCAACCGCTTCAAATACAGTAACAAGATCTATTTTTTTGTCTTTATTGTCAGGATGTTTTCCAGACAACATGGGGCCACCACTGATAAAGATAGCAGGAATATTTAATCTTGCTGCCGCCATGAGCATTCCGGGGACTATTTTGTCACAATTGGGGACCAGGACAATCGCATCAAAGGGGTGGGCAGTCGCTACAACTTCTATCGAGTCTGCAATAAGTTCACGAGATGCAAGAGAGTAATGCATGCCTTTATGGTTCATCGCTATCCCATCACAGACGCCAATGGTTGAAAATTCCATGGGCGTTCCGCCTGCCATACTGATTCCTGATTTGACGGCTTTTACAATATTGTCCAGGTGCATATGCCCGGGAATCAACTCATTGGCAGAGTTGGCAATGCCAATAAGGGGTTGGCCAATTTCTCTATCAGTATAGCCCATGGCTTTCATCAGACTTCTATGGGGTGCACGGGCAACTCCTTTTGTTGCAATATGACTTCTCATCTTGTGTCTCTCCAAACAAAAAAAGCCGTTATCTGCCCTTTGGGGGCTGATAACGGCTTTAAAATTTGATTTAGGTTTATGCCACTAAGAGCCCCTTCGTATGGAGGTGTTAATAATGACCTCCACGAGAATAATGACTAGTAGTATGTTAATAATATTTGTATTCATAATTTTTTACTCTACTTAAATATATTTTATTATATATAAATTTTATGAAAGTCAAGAAGAAAATCACATTGTATAAAAGTATAATTCTCTAAAATAGAATTGACAACCTGTAGGTGCCTTCTATATAATTTGGCATGCTAAGTAGCTATTACCAGCTTCACTATTATAGCAAAAATTATCAATACCCAATATTAGTTCAATTTAATTAATTTAAACGGCATAACAACAATAAAATATTTAATAATGCATGATTCTAATAATCTAAAAGAGTTCTTGTGGCTTTTTTCCGGGCTAATCGCCATCCAGGCTGCTTTATTTATTAAAATTGGTGCTGTTTCCCTGCTCGTGTTATGCGGTATTACGCTCATTATTAACGGTTTAAATATTTTTTATTTGCAAAAAAGGGATGATGACCTGCCTGGGCATATATTGAATGCAACCCTTCTTTTTTATATTATCAGCCTGTGCTATAAAACAGGTGGATTTTTCAGTTTTGGTATATTTTTTCTTTTATTCATCCCGTTGTTTGTTACTGTTTTCTTAAGAACAAAAGATAAGATGATTTATATGGTAGCAGCGCTTGGGTTGTTTTTGATATTTTATTTGGATCAAAAATTTAACATCAGATTTATACTATCTGATGAATTAATAAATATCAGTACCTTTAGATTCTATAATTTTCTCGCCCTTATTATTCCTTTTTGCGGTGCTATTCATTATTTCACAGCTAAAGATAAGAGAACAAAGATATTGCTTGATGCGTCCCAAAAAGAATGTATACAAATCACGGCAAATGCGACTGCTGCCATGAAAATTAAGGATGAATTTTTAGCAAATATGAGTCATGAGATCAGAAATCCGATGAACGGAATAATAGGCATGATGCATGTCCTGCTTGATTCGGATTTGGATGAAGAGCAAAGATCCTATTCAAAAATCGTTTACAATAGCTCAAGGGCATTGTTATCAATTGTGAATGATATACTTGATTTATCTAAAATTGAAGCAGGCAAGCTTGAATTGGATATCAGGAATTTTGATCTTGAAGTTGCAATAAAAGATATTGTCTCCCTTCCTGAACTTCAGGCCAGGCAAAAAGGAGTGGATTTTACATATTCCATTGCTTCGGATGTTCCCTGCCTTTTAAAAGGTGATATTGGCAGAATAAGGCAGGTAGTGAATAATCTTACTGGAAATGCGATTAAGTTTACAGATTCAGGTGAGGTTATCCTGACGGTTACATTGAAATCAGATGATGAGAATCTAGCTGTCCTTCATTTCAGTGTGGAGGATACAGGGATCGGTATTAAAGAAGATCAGATAGACGCTCTTTTTGCATCTTTTACCCAAGCTGATTTGTCGATTACTAAAAGATTTGGGGGAACGGGTCTGGGATTGGCCATATCCAAGCTTATAGTTGAAAAAATGAGAGGAGAAATAGGGGCTGAAAGTATTGATATGATTGGCTCAACATTTTGGTTTACCTTACAGTTAGCTAAACAGTCTGACGAAGAAAAGGCAATTGATTTTTCAACCCAAAATATAGAGGATTCCAAAGTGCTTGTCTTGAGTGATGGGTCATCTCTAGGAAAAAATTTCGAAAGGAATCTGGATGCATTAGAAATAGATTATGATCAGGCATTTGATGAGACAGAAGCCATAGAGATGCTTAGATGGGCTCATGATGAAAATAGTCCGTTTCATCTGGTGATTATGGAGGCCAAAGAAACTGATATCGTCGCTGAAACTTTAGGGAAAAAAATAAAGCAAGATGAGCTTTTTAAGCACATAAAATTGATACTGCTGACATCTGTTGGGAAAAAAGGAGATGCAAGGCGATTTGAGGATATAGGGTTTATGGCATTTTTAAGTAAACCTGTAGAAAAATCACTTCTTTCAGATTGTATCAAAGCTGTATTATCTCAATCAGTTGTGGATGGGGATTTTAATCAGTCGATTATCACACGATATAGTATCATAGAAGCTAAAAAGCATTTCAGCCGGATTCTAATTGTTGATGATATTGAGACCAATCTCTTAACAGCGAGTGCGTTGCTTGGTAAGCAGGGGTATAAAACAGATGAAGCCAGAAACGGACTTGAAGCTGTTGAAAAACATAAGGAAAATAGCTATGACCTGATTTTAATGGATTGTCAGATGCCTGTTATGGATGGGCTTGAGGCGACGCAACAGATAAGACAGATTGAGAATGATATAAAATCAAGTCAGGTTCCGATTATTGCCATGACCGGCAATGCGTTTAAAACTGATCGTGAAAAATGTTTAGAAGCAGGAATGAATGATTTTATTGCAAAACCGGTTGAACCTGATATTCTGTCAAAAAAGATCAGTTCAAATTTGAAGGGTAGTGTTCACCATAAAAGTGAACAAGAGCAGTTTGAAGAATCAAAGAAAGAACCAGAACCAGATGATACACTTGTTGAACCCGGGCAGACTGATGCAGTTATTGAAAACGTTGAAGCAGATATGTGTTTTAATAGAGATAAGCTGTCTGAAAGATTTGGCGGGGATGAAGAAATGATTGAACTCGTATTAGATTCTTTTTTTCAGGAAGCTCCGGAGCTGATAGATAAAATTGAGTATGCAATTAATGAGGATGATGATGAAGGTGTTAGATTAAGTTCACATGCTTTAAAAGGATCTGCTGCAAATGTTAATGCAGATGTGTTAAGAAAAGCGGCATTAGAAATAGAGACAGATGCAAAGGCCCAGAACTCAGATTCATTTATTGCTAAGTTTGAAACAATTCAAGAAGAGTATAATAAATTTATGAAGGAAGCAAATTTATGATCAGTATTGAGGATATGTCGATTCTTGTTGTTGATGATATGAAAAGTATGCGGTTAACCATTCGAAAGATGCTTAAAAATTTAAATATCGGCGGGCAGTTAACATTTGCCGGAGATGGAAGAGAAGGTTTAGAAGCGTTAGGCGAAGTAAGTTGTGATTTAGCCATCATTGACTGGAATATGCCGGTTATGAATGGGATTGAAATGCTTGAAAATATCCGAAGTAATAAAAAACTCAGAGATATGCCGGTTATTATGGTAACAGCTGAAGCTGAAAGAGAAGTTGTTTCTGAAGTAGCTGAAAGTGAAATTGACGGTTACCTATTAAAACCCTTAACACTTTCATCATTAGATACAAGGATAAAGAATGTAATCGAAAGAGTGAATAACCCAGATCCTGCAACTATTCATCAATTAAACGCCAGGGAGCTGGAAGAAAAAGAAGATTTTCAAGGTGCGATTGATGAAATTAGACAGGCATTGACATATAAACCCTCCGCTTCAAGGCTTTTGCGGCGTTTAGGGCTTTTACATTTTCGGATTCGAAAAAATAAGATAGCAGTGAAATGTCTTTTAAAAGCCGTATCGGTTAACAGACATGATGTGATCAGCCGGGTTCATTTAGGAGACTATTTTTTAAAAAAAGATGATCTTGAAAAGGCAGGTCAATATTGTCTTGAAATTTTATTGTTAAGCGATCGATACCTTGATAAGGCATTTGACCTGGCTGGAAAATTACTTAGAAGAGATCATAGACAATTAGCACTTAATATTTTTACAAGAATTATATCCCGTTCAAAGAAAAGCAATGCTGCCCGGGAAAGAGTCATCGATTTTTGTCTGGATAATAATGAATATGATTTTCCACAAGAGCTGCTTGATCAAAGTATCAAAGAGAACCCATCAAATTATGATATGATATATAAGGCGGCAGTGGTGAGCCAGGAAGCAGGCGAATGGGAAAAAGCATTAGCGCTGTTTATAAATGTTGACAGTCATGTCAGGGGCCATGTTGACGCAAAATTTCATATTGCAAAAATATACTACATGAATCGGAAAATTTTACAGGCAGATGATTATTTGAATCAAATCCTTCGTATCGATCCTAAAAATGAAGAAGCGATCGCCCTTCGAAGAGAAATTTAACCCCAATATTTCATGACATTATTAACAATGCTTATTAAGAGATTGAATTATAATAACGTGTTATGGTTTTGATTTAATCATTTTTAGAAGGTACAAAATGTCACCCTTCGGCCAAATCGATTTTACTTCATCTGCTACGTTACAGGCCGCTCGAAGTAAAGGATTACGACTTCACATCCTGTGCCTTACAGCTAAATCAAAATCGTTTCGGGTCTGACCTTTAGGTTATGAAATATCCGGCTTACGTTACTGATACATGATTAATTGAGGAAGCCATATATCCAGCGCCAAACCCATTATCAATATTCACTACTGCAATATTTGAACTGCAAGAATTTAGCATACCTAAAAGGGCAGTCATGCCTTTAAAGCTAGTCCCATACCCAATACTTGTAGGAACTGCAATGACGGGAGATTGAACCATCCCCGCCACAACACTAGGCAAGGCGCCTTCCATCCCGGCAACGACGATGATCACAGAAGCTGTCATTATTTTTTTCTGGTGGGCAAAAAGACGATGAATACCGGCAACTCCCACATCAAAGATGGTTTCAATATCATTTCCCATAGCCTGGGCAGTTAAGAAAGCTTCTTTGGCAACAGGAATATCAGAGGTCCCCGCAGAAATTACAAGAATTTTTCCAATGCCTGTAATTTCAGGTTCTTTTTTTTTAAACCACAGGAAGTTTGCATCTTCAAAGTATTCAGTGTGTTGAAAAAATGATGTGATTTTTTTTGCCTTGTCTTTTTTAAGACGGGTGACAAGAATAATGTTTTCATTAATAATCATTTTTTCCATAATACCAATAATCTGATCGGTTGTTTTGCCTTGTCCAAAAATGACTTCTGGGAAACCCTTTCTTAAAGACCTGTGATGATCAATATGCGCGAAATCAATATTTTCGAAAGGGATATGTTTAAGTTTGTCTTGGGCATCCTCAACAGATAAGGACCCATCGGCAACTTTGGATAACACTTTGGTTAAATTGTCTTTATTCATGGAAGCCTTAGGGATTTAGTTTTGGCGTCTCAACCAGGAAAGTCCTCCTTTGGACTGTTTATCAGATTTCTCATCTTCTTTTTCAGATGGTTCGACGGCTTCATTTTTATCATCAGCAGTGGAGGCTTTTTTAACTTTTGTACTTTTCTTTTCTTGCTGAGTGTCGGAAATATATTTAGAATATCCCCATTTATATCTACCGAATTTGCAATAGCCCTGGACATTATTGAATCTGGCATCAATATTTTTCCCAATCGGAATAACATTTCCATCAATATTGGGACTAAGGAATTCAGACAGTTCTACACTGCCGCCGCCGGAAAGAATAATGGAATCAATATCCCAGTCATTTTCCCAAAGGCGGTTAAGATCAGATGCAATGGCTGCTGCCGCATGCGTGTAAACCCGCTTTTTAAGATTTGAAATATTATATTCTTTCCCTCTGATTTTAATCATGCCGGATTCAATAAATTGAAATATTCTATAGAGTTCAATGTTAATATTGCTCTCTTGTCTTAATTTATTGGCAATCACTGAAAAGCATTTTGAAATGCCGGTATCCATTGTGGAAGATCCTCTTTCAATATATTGAAGATGATCGAAAATACTAAAATCAGTCGTTTTAAAACCAATATCAACAACCCCCAGTTTTTGTGTGGCCAACGATTTATCTCTTATTTTTCCCTTATCATCGAAAATGAGATTGAAAATTGATCCAATAGGCTGAGGGATAATATGGATTTTATCAATGGTAACCCTTTTTGTTACATCTTTACCATCATTATTGTGAAATGTTATTTCGTGTGTCCCTCTGATGGCTTCTTTGAATTTTTTGCTGTCTCTTTTTAAGTATCCTACAGGCAGTCCGGAGACAATATTGATGGGCGCTAAAGTATCTGTGCAAATTCCAGCGGCGGCAACGGCAAATATTTTAACAAAATTTTCAATTAGTTTTTCCTGGTCAAGGGTAAAGTCACGAATATTTGATTGCATCTCTGCATAACTGCCTAGAAAATAGGATTTATCTTCAAAAGTAATATGCAGATTCGATGTAGAAGATTCATCACCTAATAATGACCGGAACTGAATATCAGTAGCATCTCCCAAGAGTGATTTGAATATAACTGAGTTTTTACCATTATATGCTTTTGTAAAACCAAACCCAACATCGATTCCAACAACTTCCATATCGTTATCCTCCTGGCATCTTAGGCGCTATTATCGAATCAATTGAAGATCTATCTCTCGGATATTAGATAGCATTTCAAAACAACTTGAGTCAAGGGATAATGAAACGGATTTTAACCCGGATATTTCATGATTTTAATCGTTTTATGAAGATCCGGGTTAAGGCATTCTTGCACTTCTTTACAGAATATTATAAAGGTTTTAAAATAATTTTTTTTAAGGGTGTGAAAATGGAGAAAGATAAGGTGTTTGCAAATAAAAAGTTAAAGGTTAAACCCTTTGAATTTAATAAAGATGTGGCCGATGTTTTTGATGACATGCTGAATCGATCAGTTCCTTTATATGATGAAAGTATAAAAAGGCAATCACAACTTGCATTCAATTATTATCAAACCGGCACTCATATTTATGATCTGGGCTGTTCTCATGGAAATCTTGGAATACTTATCGCTAATCAATTTAAAACAAAATCATTTTCTATGATAGGAGTGGATAGCTCAAAACCAATGATTGAAAAGTATTCAAATCGTCTTGAAAGATATGATAATTCATCTCAAGTTGATTTGATATGCGGTTATTTGGAAGATGTTAAAATTGAAAATGCATCAGTGGTTTTGATAAATTTGACCCTTCAGTTTATCCAGTGTGAAAAACGTGATGGCCTCATAGAAAAAATCTACAAGGGTCTGAACCCTAATGGTATTCTCCTATTAACTGAAAAAATCGTTCATGAGGAAATGGAGATAGATGAGATTCAAAGAAACTATTATAAAGCCTTTAAATTGGAAAACGGCTATTCAGAGCTTGAGATTAGTCAGAAAAGAGATGCACTTGAAAAGGTATTGATTCCAGATACCATTGAAACCCATCGGAACAGGATTTCAAAGGCTGGGTTTGCTACATTTGATATTTGGTTGAAATGGTTTAACTTTGCCTCAATGATTGCGTTAAAAAAATAACCTGAGGGTTACACGTAACCTAAAAGTCACACTTGACACAAAAGGTCAAAAGCAAAAATGGAAAGACTTCTTCAACAGAAAAACAGATTAAAAATAGACCATTGTTACAATGAATTTGAAGTATTAATTAAAGAAAAAAGAGCCTTTTTAGATCATGCTAAAGGTAATTTTTTAAAGTATAAAAAAATTCTTGAAAGTATCCCTGACTTTATTCCATCTTCCATAGATTTTAAACATGAGGCAATCACCATTGGTGACAAATCAGATTTAACGACTAAAGACGCTTCCTTCTTAAATGAAAAGCTCGAACAGCTTTGCCCCTGGAGAAAAGGTCCGTTTAATCTTTTTGGGATTAAGATTGACTCAGAATGGCAATCCTGGATGAAATGGGACAGGGTAGAGCCTCATTTGGGAAATCTTAAAGGAAGACGAATCCTTGATATTGGTCCCAGCAATGGATATTACATGTTTAAAATGGCAGGTCACAATCCATTAATGGTACTTGGCGTGGAACCCCAAAGCTCCTTTTATTTTCAATATTTAACCCTCCAAAAATTTTTAAAGCAGGATAATGTTTTTTGTCTTCCAATTCCACATGATCAATTGCCTAAAATGGATAAATATTTTGACACGGTTTTTTGCATGGGGGTTTTATACCATCGAAAATCACCGGTTCAAATGCTGAAAGATATTTTTGATTCCATGAAACCTGGTGGGGAACTGGTGCTTGAAAATCTAATTATTGATTCAAAACAAAATTTTTGCCTCTTCCCAAAAGATCGTTATGCAAAAATGCGAAACATCTTTTTTATCCCAGACCTTCTGGTAATGGAATCATGGCTTCTGAGAGCGGGGTTTACAAATATTAGATGCGTGGATGTCACAAAAACATCTATCGAAGAGCAACGAAAAACAAAGTGGATTCAAACTGAAACATTAAAGGATTTTTTAGACCCCAATGATCCAAATAAAACCATAGAAGGGTATCCGGCTCCTGTGAGGGCCATTTTTATTGCGAATGCAACTTAAAAAAGGGGAATACTCAGCCCATTCGATTCGCAACTGTCTCAAATTCTACCTAAAATGTTGTGCTGAAAGATGTATTGAATTTTTCATCTGAAAGATAGATTAAAATATAAAGCCACCTGTTAAGGTATAGAAATATAAAACTAAGATTTATTATAATAGCTGTACCGATTATTAACTGATTTATTTGATAAATTTAAAGGGGATAGAAGATGAAAAAAATACTATCAGCAGGAATTACAGCCTTGTTTTATTTTTAGGGATCGCAGGTGTATCTCAGGCAGCATTAAGCATTATCGGCACTGCAACTTGTAGTGGTAACAGTTTTAACTTGATCTATGATTCTGACGGACCGCTTGGTCCCATCACCTGGCTGGATTATACCAATCACACCATCGTTAATTGGATAACCATGAATTATTGGGCCGCATCGCTTAACACTCCTGAAGTGATACAATATAACTTAAATCCAGGTGTAACCATGAATTGGGGCGGAGACTGGCGCTTGCCAGATCAAATTGGGTATGGTGGGTATGTTACTACATCTGAGATGGGGCGCTTGTATTTTACAGAATTGGGCAACCCTGCAGGGGGACCTATGACGAACTATGGACCGTTCAGTAATTTAACAAATTCTTATTATTGGGGTAATTCCAGACCTACCCACAGTGAAGGGAATGGCTGGGCTACGCGCATGGATACCGGCCATACGGATGCTTACGAAGACCATAATTATATGATAGGGCTTGCTGTTCGGCCAGGTCAATTAGTACCTGTACCCGGTGCATTCTGGCTTCTTGGTTCAGGCCTTATTGGATTTTTAGGGTTTAGGAGAAGATATAATAATTAAGCTTTTATAATAAATCGTAGATAAACAAAGGAAGAGGCAAGCGTCTCTTCCTTTGTTTTTAATTAAAATTATGGATAAAGAAATGATAAGTTTTAATTATTGCTGTTGTTCCTTTGGTAGAATTCTTGATTATAACCCTTGTTTATCCTCTTTCTGCTAATGGCCTATCTGTTTTATCTATTACTTTTAAAAACGCCATTGATATTAAATATTAGACGAATCTTCGCGGCCCATGTATTTTTAACGTGATTTTATTTTAATGGGGGTTAAAAAATTTATGCGAAAATTCTTAACTGTTATATTGCTATTATTGATTGCAGTTCCTGTAGGATATGCAAATACATCATCAGGACTTATTTCCATGAAATTTGATCTATCTGATCATGGAAATGATAAAACAGCCCAATTGTGGATTCCTTATCCCATCACCAATGCAAATCAGGATATTTCCAATATTTCAGTAAAAGGAACCATGTCATCCTCAGGAGTCTATACAGACCGTACTCATGAGATACCTATGCTTTACGCCCGGTGGGAAAATGGGATTAAAAAGAGAACCCTGACATTTTCTTTTAATGTTACAAGAAAAGAATTTATCCATCGTGATTTCCCAACAAAGGAATCCAATTGGGATCCAGCAGACTATACTAAATACCTTTCAGCGACAAGGTTGGGGCCAACAGATGGAGAGGTAAAGAAACTTTCTGATTCCATTACTTTAGGGCAAAAAACCGTATTAGGAAAAGCAAAAGCAATTTATGACTGGACCTGTGAAAATACATACCGTAATCCTAATACGCGGGGATGTGGCTCGGGTGATGTATGCAGCCTTATAAAAGATCCTGGGGGTAAATGTACAGATATTAGTTCTGTTTTCGTTTCTCTGGCACGGGCTGCAGGCGTACCCGCTCGGGAAATATTGGGCATACGCCAGGGTAAAAAACCACTCCAGGATATCAGTAAATGGCAACATTGCTGGGCAGAGTTCTATTTGCCAGGCTATGGGTGGGTCCCGGTTGATCCGGCAGATGTCAGGAAAATGATGCTCAAAGAGAAATTAGAGCTCTCAGATAAAAAGACACAAACATACCGTGATTATTTCTGGGGGGGGCTTGACCCTTACCGTATCAAACTTGGCCAGGGAAAGGATATTGTATTAAATCCAAGACAGCATGGAGAACCAATCAATTATCTGATGTATCCCTATGCACAGATAGGTAAAAAAACTGTTGACTGGCTTGATCCGGAAAACTTTAAATATACGATAACATACCAACAGTAATTAGAAAGTCACAAAAGACTATAATGCGATAGGATCACACTGATAGTTTGTCATATAATATTGATTCTCTTTTTCAAAAAAAAATGACACCGTCAAGATAGCCTACGTCTCCTGATGTTTCATGTTTAAGGCCTAACTTGAACTCTTTTAAAGGGAAAATGTTCCAATCATGAGAGACACAAATAGCGATCTGATTTTTTTCAAGATTTTTAATCTTCTCAACCATGAAGTCACTTAAAATATTGGACGTCTTCTCAGGATTTTGCATAATGCTTTCATCAATACGATAATCAAACCAGTTTCGAATAAAAACATCATTTCCTTGTTCCTCAATTTTTGGAATGGCTTTTTCAATATCTTTTACATAAAAAGGCGAAAGAATTTTATTTATATGATTATGTTCAAGCGCAATTTGATTTTTTTGGGTATACCCTTTATCAATTAAATAGGCTGTTTCAATGCACCTTCCCATAAAACTGGAGAATAGTTTTGGTACAGGAGCTGGTCGAAGGGCGGTACCAAAATCAAATGCAAAGTCTTTACCTTTGTCTGTTAATTCCATAAAGGGTTCCAAATTGGCATTCTTTGAAAAGAATCGATCAGAATGGCGAATAAGTATACTGATCTTTTGAATGTCACCATCTATCAAATGATTAATAGTATCAATAGTTTGCTTTGTTTTAACTTTATTATCTTGCAACATTTTTTAAGGGGCTCCTGAAAAACGTATAGGGGTTTATAGTTGAATAGTTTTCATACTCTATGCTATATGAGCTGTCAAGCAGGGAACCTTTCATCAAGGAGCAATCTCAATGGCAAAAAAAATCAGTATTATCGGTGTACCTATGGATTTTGGACAGCTTCTTAGAGGCGTTGACATGGGACCTGCCGCCGTCAGGTATACAGGATTAATTTCACGACTCAGAGATATAGGGCATGAGGTCGTTGATACAGGGGATATCAGTATCCCTATTCGAGATTGCGAAGTTACGAATGGCAAATGCAAAGCTGAGGATAAATATTTAAAAGAAATTACGCAGATCTGTGAGTCTATATATAAGGTTGGAAAAGATGTCGTCAAAAAAAAACATTTTCCTTTATTTACCGGTGGAGATCACTCCATTGCCATTGGAACGGTTGCTTCGGTTACAGGTGATGAACCCACTGGGCTAATTTGGATGGATGCCCATGGAGATTTTAATGTTCCGGAAACCTCACCCAGTGGAAATATCCATGGCATGCCTTTGGCTGCTCTTATTGGAGAAGGGCATAAATCCTTGGTCAATGTGGGGAGACCCGGTGCTAAAATTCTGGCAGAAAATGTTGTGATGATCGGCCAAAGAGATCTGGATACAAATGAGAAGAAAAGACTGAAAAAATCTGGGATAACTGTCTTCACGATGCGGGATATTGATGAGCAGGGTATCAGTTCAGTGGCCAATAAAGCCTTGATGAAATTTGTTCATTTAAAAAGGATCCATTTAAGTGTTGATATGGATGCGATTGATCCGGTTGAAGCTCCAGGAGTGGGGACACCGGTCCCAGGAGGAATCTCTTATCGGGAAGCCCATTTGTTAATGGAGATCCTTGCAGATTCAGGTAAGATTACATCTATGGATTTGGTTGAGATTAATCCAATATTGGATGTGGCCAATAAAACAGCCCAATTAGCAGTTGAATTAACGCTGTCTGCATTGGGAAAGAGTATTTTGTGAGTCTGAATGAATATATTGAATCCCTTAAGAATTACAAGGGATTTGCAGGGGATATTGTTTGTCATAAAACAATCTCGGCTCAAAAAGCTGTTTTTGCTTCAGCTGGCTTTGGGCTGAAAAATAATCTGTCACCGATATTAAAACAATTGGGTATCAAAAGACTTTTTAGCCATCAGAAAAAAGCCATAGCCATGATTTGTAACGGTATTCATACTGTTATTTCAACGCCTACGGCCAGTGGTAAAAGCCTTATATATAATCTTCCGGTTATTGATGAACTCATTGAAAATCCAAACTCACATGCCCTTTATCTGTTTCCTTTAAAAGCCCTGGCAAGGGATCAACTGGATACAGCCCAAAAGCTCTTAAGCGCTGCTGGATTGGAAAGCAGTCATAGTGAGCAATTGACAGCGGCTGTATATGATGGGGATATTACGTCCTATCAAAAATCAAAAATTCGAAAGTCTCCGCCCAATATTCTATTATCAAATCCTGAAATGCTTCATTTAGCCATACTTGCTCACCATCATTTGTGGGAAGATTTTTTTGGGAATTTAAAATATATTGTCATTGATGAAGTCCATACCTATCGGGGGGTGATGGGCTCGAATATGGCATGGGTATTCAGACGGCTTCAAAGGATTTGTCATCTTTACGGATCGAATCCAATTTTTATCTTTTGCTCAGCCACCATTGCAAATCCCGCATCTTTAGCTAAAAAATTAACCGGGCTTGATGTCAGTATTGTGGATGACTCAGGTTCTCCTGCAGGACAGAAAAATGTGCTACTCATGAGAGGACTTGAAGGTGCTGCTCAGACAGCGATCGCTCTTATTCATTCTGCTGTTTACAGAAATTTGAGAACGATTTGTTATACACAATCCAGAAAAATTACAGAGTTAATTGCCATCTGGGCATCCCAGCGGGCAACCGGTTTCTCAGATAAGATCAGCGCATATCGAGCAGGCTTTTTACCCGAGGAAAGACGATCCATTGAAAAAAAACTGACGAAGGGAGAGCTTTTAGCAGTAGTATCCACCAGTGCTCTGGAATTAGGAATTGATATTGGAAATTTAGATATATGCGTGTTGGTCGGATATCCGGGAACCATTATGTCTACCTGGCAAAGAGCGGGCAGGGTTGGAAGGGATGGCAAAGAATCCGCATTGATTTTGATCGCTCATGAAGACGCTTTAGATCAATATTTTATTAACCATCCAGATGTTTTTTTTAATATGCCACCGGAAAAGGCAATTATAAATCCTGATAATATGGTGGTCCTAAAGCAACACTTGGAGTGCGCTGCAGCTGAGTTGAGCCTGGATCGATTTGAACCATTCCTTGATGATAAGACAATTAAAAAGGCAATATCAAGACTTGAGTATTCAGGTAAGCTTCTAAGAAGCCGTCAGGGAGACATGTGGTATGCAGCCAGGAAATCTCCCCACCGGGATGTCAATTTAAGGGGGACAGGAAAAAGTCTTCCTATTTTTCTTGAAAAGACCAAGCAAAGCCTTGGAGAGATCGATAAACATAGATCCTATTTTGAAACCCATGAAGGCGCTGTTTATCTGCATCGGGGCGAATCTTACGTCATTACACGATTTGATTACGAAAAAGGGGGTATTGAAGCAAAAAGAAAAGCTGTCCATTATTTTACAAAGGCACGGTCTTCAAAATCTACAACCATAATAAAGCAGATGGATTCTTGTTTGGTCAAAGGCACCCGAATTGGATTTGGCGTTTTAAAAATTACAGAACAGGTGACAGGGTTTGACAGACGGCTTGTGTCCAATCAAAAATCAATTGGTATTGTACCATTGGATTTACCTAAACTTGAATATGAAACGCAAGGGCTTTGGATTGAAATTCCAGACTATGTCAGAGATACTATAGAATCAGAACGAATGCATTTTATGGGCGGGATTCATGCATTAGAGCATGCAGCTATAGGCATTATGCCTCTTTTAGTGATGACGGATAGAAATGACCTTGGGGGAATTTCCATTCCGTTTCATTCTCAGACAGGAAAAGCAGCTGTTTTTATTTATGATGGTGCCCCAGGAGGCCTTGGGTTGTCTGAACAGGCATTTAAAAATTCAGGTGAACTTCTTGAAAGAACTTTTGAGGTTATTTTATCTTGTAAATGTGAGACAGGCTGTCCTTCCTGTGTCCATTCTCCCAAATGTGGATCGGGGAACAGGCCCATTGACAAACTTTCTTCTTTAAAAATACTTGAGCTGATTCTGGCAGGTGATAAAAAAGAAACTTTTTATAAGATCAATGAGCCGATGGCAGACACGATATCTGAAGATACCTTAGATTTTGATCCAATATTATACAGTAAAACAGATGTGCGCTACGGTGTTTTAGACATTGAAACCAGACGATCTGCTAAAGAGGTTGGTGGGTGGAATAAAGCAGATAAAATGGGCGTGAGTTGTGCCATTTTATATGATTCAAAAAGTGATACATATAGGGAATATCTTCAGGAAGATATTGAACCGCTTTGTGAGGACCTGCAAAAATTTGATTTGATCATTGGTTTTAATATTATTCGGTTTGATTATAAGGTGCTGTCCGGGCTGAGCGATTTTAATTTTTTTTGTCTTCCCACTTTGGACATTTTAATGAAAGTTCATGAACGATTAGGGTATAGGCTTTCTCTTGACCATCTGGCTCAGCAGACGTTAGACAGCAAAAAAAGTGCCGATGGCTTAATGGCATTAAAATGGTGGGAACAAGGAAAAATTGATAAGATCATTGACTATTGCAAACAAGATGTAAAGGTGACACGCGATTTATATCTTTATGGGAAAAAAAATCAATTTATTGTGTTTAAAAACAAGTCTGGCAATCAAGTTAGAATACCTGTTAGATGGTGAGAATATTAAAAAAATGTTGATTTTAAAAAACTTGTCTATTATTGTGATCGCATGTATTCCAAAGAAATCAAAATGACCTTAAAAATCATAAACGGTTTTTTAAGAGGTGTAAAATGAAAAATTATTTGCTGGTGGGTGTATTCTTTTTATATTTTTTCTTTATCGGCGTCAGCTTTGCAGAGGATAATGTGTATGTCGGATCTGAAGCATGTAAAGATTGTCATGAACAAGAATATGAAAATTACATGAAATATGCCAAGAAGGCCAACTCTTTTGAGAGTATAAAAAAGATGCAAAAAAAATTGACTCCAAAAGAATATCAGTCCTGTTTTGAGTGTCATACGACAGGGTATGGTAAAAAGGGTGGATTTGTATCAGAAAAAGAAACGCCCGGTTTAAAAGATGCAGGGTGTGAAGTTTGCCATGGCCCAGGCAATCTCCATGTACAAAGTGAGGATCCTGATTTGATTACCCGTGATGTGAGCATGGAAAATTGCAATACATGTCATAGCAAAGACCGGATTGATGCATTTGATTTTAAACCCCTTTTATTTGGCGGGGCACATTAAAAAAATGGAAAGGTTTAAGATATGTTTGGAAAAATATTTAAGCTGATAAATGAACAGCTGTGGCTCAGGTTACTGATTCCGGTTTCAGTTATTGTGATTATTGTTGTATTTACAAATCTCTGGTATAATATTTCGTTTCAGGTTAAATCCGGCGAGACACAACTGAAAACCCAAAATAATATGCTTGCTAAGGCTGTGGAAGGCGGTATGTTTGATGCGTTGGCAATTGGGGACAATGACACAGTTAGAACCCAGTTCAAGCGACTCAACAATGAAATTAAAGATCTTAAGGTTTTTGTCTATGATTTTGATGGTGTGGTGTCATTCAGTACAGACATCGATTCAGTTGGAAAAAAAATGAGCGATTTTTTGGATGAAGATTCAAAAAAAGATGTGTCTGCCATGCTTGATAATGGGAATTCATCTGACCAATCTTTTCATGTGTCGTTTGACGGCACGCCGTTCCTGCTTAAAAATGAAACTATTATCAACGAAAAAAGATGCTTTCACTGCCATGGTGGAGAGCGAAAAGTACTGGGTGGAATTTCGGTATTCTCTTCGGAAAAGGCTGTTCAACAGGCAATAAATACAGGCCAGAAGGTCAGTATCATTATAGGCGTTGCCGGGCTTGGTGTTATTATTCTTTTTATCTGGTTGTTCTTTCACTTTCTTGTAAATAAAAAAGTTCAAATGGTATTAGATGCCACATCAAAGATGCGGCAAAAAGATTTTACTCATACCTATGATGTCAAACAAGGCGATGAGATAAACCATATTCTTTCCAGAATTAATCTGGTGACTGATGATTTAAGAGGAACTATAAAGCAAGTTGTCGATAATTCAGACATAATAAATAATTCGGCATCTGATCTGAGTGAGATTTCTGAAAATCTTAATTCAGCCAGCACAGATGCATTCGAAAAGGCAACAACAGTGTCTGCTGCATCAGAAGAGATGAGCATTAATAATAAGAATATTGCAACATCCATGGAGCAATCAACAGATACCCTAAATGCCATTGCTTCTGCCATTGAAGAGATGAGTGCGACTGTTAATGAAATCGCACATAACGTGAATTCTTCTAAAGAAATTACAGAGCAGGTTGTTGGAGGATTTGAACTTATCTCACAAGTTGTTGAGGAATTGGGAGATCAGGCTGACGATGTTGATATTGTCACTGATGAGATCAGATCTATCGCTGAACAAGTCAGTATGCTGGCACTGAATGCCAAAGTCGAAGCGGCTAGAGCAGGAGACGCCGGAAAGGGGTTTGCTGTTGTTGCACAAGAAATAACTGAGCTTGCCAGTGAAACGAATAAATCTACATTAAAAGCCGATGAGAAGCTTCAATGGATAAAGGAAAAATCTAGAGAAGTTGCCAAAAAAGTGACAGGGTTGACGTCTATTGTAAAAGAGGCTGATGATGCAATGACGAGTATATCAGCTGCCGTGGATGAACAAAATGTGACGACTCAGGAAATTGCTAAAAATATCAATGATGTGTCTTCTGAAATATCTGAGGTAAATTATAATGTTACTGAAGGCGCAACGGTTGCATCAGAAATTGCGAAAGAAATTACTATTGTGGAAGAAGGATCAAAGCAGGTTCAAAAAAATAGTAATAGACTCAATGACAATGCAATGTCTCTTTCAACAATGGCAGAAAGTTTTATGGAATTAGTGAAACAATTTAAAGTCTAAGTCGTTTTATAATTTATTTTTATCATCTCTGGCAGTTTGATCAGCCAGGGATGATTTTTTTTACAATTTTTTTAAGCACATCGCCTGCCTTTTCTCTTATCAAAACATCACACACATTATCATAAGGGGTCTGGGAAAGATTAATTATCGCAAGAAAGGCATTTGCATTTTTTGCATATTCGGGCATCAAAGCCGCCGGTTGAACCAGAAGAGTTGAACCTACCACAATAAATACATCACTTTTAGCTGACAGTGCGACAGCTCTTTGGGTCTCTTCGGCCGGCATGGCCTGGCCAAAAGAAATCGTATCTGGTTTAAAATATCCTCCGCAGGAACAAACCGGTGCCATATCTCCTGCATCAATCATTTTTTGTGCCTCATCCCAGGATATCAATTTCTTGCAACTCATACATCTGACACGTCGGGTATTTCCATGAAGTTCAATAATCTTGTCTTTTGGAATTCCGGAAGCTTTATGCAGTCCATCAATATTTTGGGTGATAAGGGCTTTTAAAAACCCGAGTTCATGCAGTTTTGAAATACTCATATGGCCGGTATTGGGTTTTGAAACACAAAGCGTTTTTTCCATATCCAGCCGTTGTTCCCAATATTGGATTCTTGACGCTTCAGATGTCATGAATTCATCAAAGTATACCGGTCGAAATTTATCCCATAAGCCGCCTTGACTCCTGTAGTCAGGTATGCCGCTTTCTGTAGAAATACCCGCCCCGGTAAATATGACCAAATGCTTAGAGTCCTTAATTTTATTTGCAACTAATGTTATTTTTTCATCCATTGTAAAATCTTTTGATAAATATTGTCATATAAGGAATGAATTTCAGGGATTTTAAAACAAAATCCAGCTAAGAAAAAAAGAAGTATAAATTCACTGCCAATGAGACAGGAAATTATTAAAGATCCAAAATGTGTGGATGATTCAATAAATGATCTGAGCCATGTCGCAGTGAAGAAAATTAAAGTCCCCACTGCTATGCTGATGGGAATCATTTTAAGGAAAAAAAGGTACACACCTTGTTTTCCTGTATTTAAACTTTTTTTATTCCAGCATTCAAAAAGAACACCTACCTGAAGGATAACACTCAAGGATAATCCAAAAGCCACACCTTTAGCGCCAAATGATTTCATACAACCATAAATTATTGGAAGACTAAATAGAACACAAAGCGTTGCAACTATAGCAGGAAAAAGCGTATTCTGAACCGCATAATAGCCTCTTGAAACGATATTTTGTGCAGAGAAAGCAAAGGCCCCAATCATAAAATAAGGCAAAATACCAGCCGTTATCAAAGTCGCTTGAGCATCGAATTTCCACCTTTGATAAATAAGGGTTATAATTTCAGGGCTCAAAACAATAAAAAGAACTGAAATTGGAATTACGAGAAGAAGAAATTTTAAAATTTTGTTTAATAGTTCATTAAATTCAGTCAGGTCATCTTTCTGGGCAAGTTTTGCCATGAAGGGATATGCTGCAACACCAATAGCCTGGCCGAAAAGTCCTGCGACAATAAACATGACCCGGAGCGCATAATTCATAGAAGCAATACTTCCTTCACCTAAGAAAGATCCAAAAAATCTAAGTAAAAATTCAGTTGAAAAGGTCATGGTAAGACCGATCATGAATGGGAGAGAAAGCTTAATATATTTGACAAAATCCGGATGAGTAAAATCTATAATAGGATAATATTTAATGCCCAACTTTTTTGCACCGAAATATTGGAGAGCAAAATTGCCAAAAAAAGCCCCAAGTAAAACTCCCCAGGCAAAGCCCTCCATGCCAATAATGGGGCCAAGAATAGCGCCACCCAAGATAATACCTAAATTGTATATCAAAGGCGCAAGTGCGGGGATAAAAAATTTTTCATTTGAAAATTGGATGGCCATGAGAAGTCCACCAGTAAAAAAGAAAAATTGTGCAGGGATAATAATTCGAGTCATTTTTACTGCAAGGGCAAAGGTGACAGGATCATCAATCCCCGGTGCAAACAGTTGAACAAATGTGGGTGCCCAAATCATGGTGATTAGAATAAAAATTAGAAGAAGAGATCCCAAACCATTGAGAATAGTAGAAAAAATTTTATATCCTTCATCTTCCTGGTTTAAAGAAAGATAGTGGGTGAAAATGGGAATGAAGGTGATAGAAAGAAAGCCACTTGCAACAATATGGTTAAGGATATCAGGTATGATAAAACCAATTTGGTAGGCATCAACCCCAGCTTGAATACCACCAATACCGGCGATGGTAATTTCACGAAAAATACCGATTACTCGACTGGCAAATACTGATGCCATCATGATAAAAGAGGCGAGCCCGATTTTTTTTAAATAGTTTTTATTAGTCATAGCAATATTATTTAAAAAGGATTTACCATATAGTCCTGATAAATAAAACCCCAATGTTGCATAAAAAAATGATTTGCAGCATTGGGGAAAAGTCTAACTTTACGAAATATTCGGTATAATGAGGGGAAATAGTTTGACTTGAACAAAGTTTGCAGAATATATTGAGCCAATGATAAAAACATTTCTTAAATCAGGAATAAGGGAAAAAAGAAAATGATAACAAAACTTGGCATTTGTTCTGTGATAGCCGGCCTTTTTGTGGGCCTATTCGCTGGCATCTCTTCATTTATGGCAGATAAAACTTTTTGGGTTGATTTAACAATATCTAAAATTATCGGAGAAGACAACGCTGAGTCCATAATTATGTCAATAGATAGTGTGGCTGTACAAAATTTTCTTGATTCCTTTATTTATGAGCTGCCATTTTTTCTCTTTTTAATAGGACTTGGTGTTGTTTCCTTAGTTATCGGCATGTTTGTTAAAGACCATTAAACACTCGCGGCCAAGATGAATTTCCAAAATGTAACCCTGAATAAGAAAACGCTTCTATTCCCACCTCCTGTTGAAAAAATGTTTATGATCCAAGAATTATCCTCTAAGATTTCATTCTTAAGAACCGGCGTTTTTATTCTTTTCGGTCTAAATTTATTCTTACAATATTATAATTTTAACACATTAATCATCATACCCAGCCTGTTGATAGTTCCTTTGTCTGCCCTACTTTTCCTTTTGAAAAATAAACGCCTGAATCAGTACATCGATATATATTACAGCATCGCCCTTTTTATTACATCATTGTCAGTGATTTATATGATAATGCTTTCACCGAATAAAAATTTTAATTTTCCGATTTTGGTTTTTTTAGTCATATCTGGATTTGTTTTTTTTAGAATCAGGTGTTTGGTTGTAAGTGTAACCAGTTTTTTCCTTGTGGCAATATATGGATGGGTTATGATATTTTTTACTGAAATACCGATAAATCATATTTCTCACAATGCCTGGTTCCTATTATTTCTGACCATTATTGGAATAACAGCAGGGTATACCATAGAATATCAATCTCGTATGGTTTTTTTAAAGTCTGCTTTATTAGAACAAATTGTTAATGAAACAAAAAATAAAGAAGATCAGCATGATAAAGAATTATTCAGAATAAATAAAAGCCTTGGGATGGAAATACGGGCTCATACAGAAGCTGAATCTCAATTAAAAGAAAGTGAAGAAAAATATCGGAATCTAGTTGTCTCAATGCCGGAAGGTATTTTCATTGTTCAGGAGCAAAAAATCGTTTTCCTTAACCCTAGTATGGAAACACTTACCGGATATAATGAGAATCAATTGCTGGGATCAGATGCTGATACACTTTTTATTAAAGATAATTCAATGAGTTCTGAAATACTAGAAATAGTTCAAGACTTTGTGGTGAAAAAGGATGGGAATACCATTTTTATTGAAAAAAGTTTTGTTGAAATTGTCTATAATTCAAAACCGGCCCTGCTTTTCTGTGTCCGTGATATCACAGAAAAAATTAATACAACTCTGGATAAAAATCGTTTAAGAAAGGAGCTTGAGAAAGCAAAAAAAATGGAAGATTTTGGCATATTAGCCGGTGGCGTTGCCCATGATCTTAATAATGTCCTGTCGGGTCTTGTTTCTACCCCAGATCTTTTATTATTGGATCTTCCAAAGGATAGCGATTTAATTGAACATATTGAAATGATAAAGGATTCAGGGCGTCGAGCATCCGGGATTGCAGAAGAACTGCTCACATTGGCAAGGGGCTCAACAAAAAATTTTGAACCGATTCAATTCGTGTATATAATTGAGGATTATTTGATGTCACCTGAGTTTGAAAAGTTGATGAAATATTATCCAAATATCGAGATTATTAAGGAATTCGATCAAAATTTACCGTACATAAATGCATCAGATATTCATATGAGAAAAATTGTTATGAATATAGTTTCAAATGCTGTTGAAGCCGCTGGTAAGGATAAAGGAGAAGTTGTTTTAAAAGCGGGTAAGGTCAAATTTCATAATCAAAGAATCAGTGGATATGAAATAGTTAAGAATGGTAATTACATTATGTTTTCTGTTATGAATACAGGGCTGGGCATTTCAAAGGATGATATTGATCATATTTTTGAGCCGTTTTATTCTAAGAAAGTACTAGGCAGAAGTGGAACCGGATTAGGTTTAAGTATTGTCTGGAGTGCTGTTCATGATCATAATGGGTATATACATGTCAGCAGTATAAAAGGGCAAACACATTTTATTCTATATTTTCCGACCATTAAAAAGACAGATGCCTTAATTAAATCACCACAGATTTACACCCTATCTGATTATTCAGGGAATAATGAAAAGATTTTAGTTGTCGATGATATAGAACCTCAGCAAAAAATAGCTAAAAATATTTTAAAAAGGCTGGGATATCAAGTAAAGGTTGTTTCAAGCGGTGAGGATGCTATTGAATATGCAAAAGAAAATAAAATTGATCTTGTCGTGCTGGATATGATTATGGATCCAGGGATAGGCGGTCGTCAGACCTATGAACAATTGGTGTTGATTGATCCTGAAATAAAAGCGATAATCACCAGTGGGTTTTCAAAAACCAATGATGTAAAAAAGGCCCAAGCTCTTGGTGCAGGCAGATATATTAAAAAACCCTATTCACTTGAAAAGATAGGGCTTGCAATAAAAAATGAATTATTAGACAGGGAAACAAAAAATGAATCAATCAATAGCTAAAAGTAAAATTTCAAGAAGACAATTTTTAAAATATACTGCAGCTATGTCTGCATCTGTAACAGGGGTGACTTTTTTTTCAGGATGTGCTGTTGACCCTGTAACGGGTAAAAAACAATTGATGATGGTATCTCAGGAACAGGAAATCGGGATTGATAAGCAACAAAGACCCTTTCAATTTTCTTCAGATTACGGAATTATAAAAGATAGTAAAATTAATACCTATGTATCTAATGTGGGAAAGGGGTTAGTACCCTATGTCCATCGGCCCCAAATGCCTTATAATTTTCAATGTGTGAATGCGACATATATTAACGCTTATGCTTTCCCCGGGGGATCTATTGCTGTTACCCGGGGGATATTATTAAAATTGAATAATGAGGCAGAACTGGCATCTTTATTAGGCCATGAATTGGGTCATGTTAATGCAAGACATAGCGCTGAACAGATTTCTAAGGGGCAGATTTCTTCTCTTCTTGTTCAAGGGCTGGCCGTTGCAGCAAGTACGCAGGGAGCGGGTTTGGGAGAGCTGACTCAAAAGCTGGGTATGTTAAGCCAGGGGCTGCTTTTATCAAAATATAGCCGGGATAATGAAAGAGAAGCTGATTATCTGGGTAATGAGTACATGGTCAAAGCAGGGTACCCTTCCAAAGGCTTTGTAGGGCTTATGGAAATACTCAATTCCCTTCATAAAGAACGTCCGAATTCTGCTCAAATTCTTTTTTCAACCCACCCGATGAGTTCAGAGCGTTTAGAAGATGCCGTTTCAAGAAAGAATGGGCAATATCAGTATTCAAAAGAGTATTCATCAAGTCGTGATCGATATATGGATAATATCGCTTCACTACGTAATAAAAAAGAAGGCATAGAATTATTACAACAAGGCGAAAAGCATCTATCAAAAAAAGAGTATGATAAAGCTGAGACTATCATTAATAAATCATTGAAAATATTAAAAAATGATTATACGGCTCATGTCGTCATGTCAAAGTGTATGATGATGAAAGAAAAACCTTTACAGGCGCTATCATATGCCAATTCTGCCCAAAAGTTGTATCCGTCAGAATCCCAGGCCCATTACATCGCCGGGATTGCAAATAATGAGCTGAAAAAATTTGATGCGGCCTATCAGAATTTTAGCAAATGTGATGAACTTTTACCGGGCAACCCTCAAATGACTTTTTTTAAAGGATATTGCCTCGATAAAAAAGGGAATACAAAGCCTGCTGCGAATAACTATATGTCATATTTGAAACTGATTAATTATCAATCCAATACATATTCCAAATATGCATATAGCCGGCTAAAAGAATGGGGTTACGCAAAATAATGAAATTTTCGAGTCTTAAGGCTTGTATTGATACTTTAAAAAAGCAAGGGGAACTTGTACAGATCCATCAGGAAGTTGATCCAAATCTGGAGATGGCTGAAATCACAAGAAGGGTGTTCAATGCCAATGGCCCAGCCATATTATTTACAAATGTTAAGAACTCTAAATTCCCTGCAGTGTCAAATTTGTTCGGCACCTGGGAAAGAACCCTTAAAATATTTGAACCCCAACTTGAAAGAGTCAAAGCGCTTATTGATATCAGGTCTGATCCCGGCTCTATCAAAAAATATCCTGGGAAAATTATAAAAGCCTTACCCGCTCTGGTACATTCTATTCCTTTGAAAGTATCCAAACCAAAGGTCATGCAAAATTATTGTCATATCAAAGATCTTCCTATGATCAGATGCTGGCCAAAGGATGGTGGGGCATTTATCCTGTTACCTCAGGTTTTTTCCAAAGATCCTGATAAAGATTCTATTTTTAGTTCAAATTTGGGAATGTACAGAATTCAACTCTCAGGAAATGATTATGAGTTTGGCAAAGAAGTCGGTCTTCATTATCAGATCCATAGAGGGATTGGCAATCATCACCAAAAGGCTCTGAATAAAAATCAGGTTTTAAGAGTCAGTATTTTTATTGGTGGGCCGCCTGCCCATTCACTGGCTGCCGTAATGCCGCTTCCGGAAGGCGTTCCTGAAATTGCATTTGCAGGCGCTCTTGCAGGGAGGAATTTTAAATATTCAAACCATCATCAACACTTGATTTCTGCCGATGCTGATTTTTGTATCACTGGAATTGTTATCCCGGGAAAAACAAAGAGGGAAGGACCCTTTGGAGATCATTTAGGTTACTATTCTCTTGAACATGAGTACCCCTATTTAAAAGTAGAGTCAGTTTATCATCGAAAAGATGCTATTTTTCCGTTTACCGTTGTAGGACGAACACCACAGGAAGATTCCAATTTCGGAAGATTAATCCACAAGATCACAAGATCAGCAGTAAAAGATAGTATTCCAGGCGTCACAGCTGTAAATGCTGTTGATGATGCCGGCGTACACCCGTTGCTTCTTGTAAAAGCTCATGAGAGATATGTGCCCTATGAGAAACGAATGCCAAGAGAATTGTTAACCCATGCCAACATGGTTTTAGGTACAGGTCAATTGTCTTTGGCAAAATATTTAATGATTTGTGCCCATGAAGACAATCCAAATTTGAATGTGAATGATGAAAAAGCATTTTTTATCCATATGCTTGAACGGATTGATTTTGCATCTGACTTTCATTTTTTGACAAGAACGACTATGGATACACTTGATTATTCTACGCAAGACATCAATCAGGGTTCAAAACTTGTAATAGCTGCAGCCGGTCCTAAAAAAAGGAATTTGAAAAGCAAATTTCCTGAAAATTTTTCTTTGCCAACTGATTTTAATCATCCAAGAATCGTTGCGCCAGGCATGGTCGTCATTGAAGGGCCAATCTTTAAAACATATCCAAAAGGGAAGACACAAATTAACCGATTAAAAAAGCACTTGCTCAATCAAACAAAACTTGATTCATTACCCCTTTTTGTGATTGTAGATGATGCAGCATTTACAGCAAAATCATTTTCAAATTTTCTATGGGTAAGTTTTTTAAGATCAAATCCGTCCCACGATATTTATGGTGTTAATGAAAAAACAGTTTTTAAACATTGGGAATGTACCGCCCCCTTAATTATAGATGCAAGAATAAAACCCTTTCATTCAGACCCATTAGTGGCTGACAAAAAGATATCTGAAATAGTTGAAATCCTGGGAAAAAGAGGCGGGCCATTATTTGGAATAATTTAACAGAAGAAAAGAGTGTCTCTTCTTGAGCCAACTGAAAATAAAAAATCAATAACAGATACGAATGGCAATGTAAAAAATTTTAAACACCGACTTTATCTTGTACCTTCTTAACTATAAGCCTCACACTTACATTTGTTCCTTCATTATATGTGCTGTTAACATCAATTGTGCCATTGTTATCCATAAGAACGCTTTTTGTAAATGTCAGCCCTAATCCTTTTGCATCTTTTTTATTTTTAGTAAAGTAAGGGTTAAAGATTTTTTGTAGATTTTTTGGTGCGATACCACATCCAATGTCACTGATATGAATTGTAATTTCCGGCTCTTTATACAAAGTAGAGATAGCTACAATACCATGAGATTGGGCTGCTTCAAACGCATTCTTTATAATTTCATAAAAGGCTTTCTTTATACTCGCTTTTGTAATATTGGCTGTTGGAATATTTCCAAAATTTGTTTGAAGATCAATTTTTGAATTATACTGAAGTTGGAGTTTGGATGAAACAGATTTTAATAAATTATTAATGTCGGTTTTTTCCTTGGACTCTTCATTAATTGATGCAAACAATTTGATATCGGTCATTGCCCTTGAAATATGTTCTATTCCTTTTATAGAATCTTCTATGATTCCAGGGTATTTCGCAAGAATTTCTTTCAGGTCGATATCCTCTTTAAATCGATCAATATCATCCATAACCTCATGTGTTTTTGTAGGAATTTCATTTGCAGAATCAGAACCAGAACGGGAGGAGATGATATTTTGTAAGGTATCATACTTCTCAAGAAGAACAGTCATGTCTGTCCTGTATTTGTTTATGATATCAAGATTCCCTTTAAGATTTTCACCTGATATGTCGAGTTGGCTTAATGCAACTGAAGAAAGATCTCCCACATTTGCAAGCCTGTTAGCCTCCTGAAGTTCCTTTTCCTTTATTTGCAGTTCAGTAATAGCAGCTTTCAGACGGGCACTTTTGCTGTCAATCATTTTTTCAAGACTGCGATTATATTTTGTCAGGTTTGATTCAGCGACTATTCGTCTGGCAATTTCTTCATTTAAACGTATATTTTTTGCAGCGATTTCATTGTTTTTTTTATCTATTTCAAGCAGATGGATATAAGACCTTAATGCAGTCGTAACCGTTGTAAAGAGTTTTTGAGTCGTTAGTTCTGTTTTTTCTTTATAATCATTAATGTCATAATTAAGGATAATATCTTTTTCCGGCGCTTTTCCGGGTTGGCCCGTTCGCAAGATAATTCTTAATTTATCATTTTTTTGATCTTCTCTGATAAATTTTGCAATTTCAAGGCCAGCAGACTTTGTTTCCATAACAACATCTAATAAAATACAGGCAGCATCTGGATTGTCTATAATTATTTTTTTTGCCTCTTCGCCTGAAAACGCGGAAATAAATTTTAATGTAGCCCCATTATAAATATAATCTGCAAGGACCAGCTTGGTCATGATATGGATTTCTTTTTCATCATCGACAATTAAAAGTTTAAATTTTTTATTTAAATTTTCTTTTTTAGTTTCGTCAGGAGTCGATTCGTTTGCAAAAATAATTTTATCATCATTCTTTGAGGGCTTTTTAACAGTTTTCATATGGTCTCCGAAAAGATAAAGATGGCTTTCAACGATTGGATAGCATAAGAATATTAAATAAAATTGTGATTGTCAATTGACTAATATTAAAATGAAATATTAAAACTGGATACTTGACACAAGAAACTTTACATAACCCGTTACAGGTCGATTGCCTTTTGCACGCTGGATGGATATTGCAACAAGTTCTAAGATTCTCTTTGCTGACTGTCAAAAACTCGGTCATTATTCCCTCAAATACTTTAGTGGCTTTATCGTTTTGGCCATCAAAAAATTATAAGCAAAACACCATAACACTGAGTAAGGCAGTCAACTTTCCACTGGTGAGAGCAATAAATTTTGAGTTCTCTTATATTACCTTGCCACATCCTTTTTTTATTTTTCAAACAATATTTTTTATTTCAGGCAATGTTTGACGGTTTGAATATAAAGAATTCACAAATTGGAAACTACAAAATTCCATTGCAAGATAAATTGATTTTCGGTAATAGTATCTTTGAAAGTAATTGGCTTAATTGAGAAACAAAGAAAGGACGCGAGAATGAAAAATCCTGTTGATAATTACTGGAATCTTAAATTGGGAGCTGTAAAAGAGACTCTTGAAAGCAACAACTTTGAAGCATTTATTGCCCAGAATGCAAAGGAAGCAAAAGAGATTGCAATCAATGATATCATCCCAAAGCTTAATATTCGAAGTGTTTCCTGGGGGGGATCAATATCATTTGTATCCACTGGCCTTTTTCATGAATTAAAGGATAATACAGAAATTGAAGTGCTGAATACATTTGATACGTCTCTTTCAAATGAAGATATGATGGATTTAAGACGGAGATCTTTATTGGTAGATTTATTTATTACGGGTACGAATGCTCTCACTGAAGCAGGTCAACTGGTTAATCTCGATATGATAGGAAACAGAGTCGCGGCCATGATGTGGGGACCAAAAAATGTTATAATAATAGTTGGCAGGAATAAAATATGTAACAATTTGGAAGATGCCATGATTCGGGTTAAAAATTATGCTGCTCCAGTTAACACCATGCGGCTTGAAAAGAAAACGCCTTGCCAGAAATCCGGTGTCTGTCATGATTGCAACAGTCCTGATAGAATTTGTAACTATTGGACAATTATAGAAAAAAGTTTTTTTAAAAAAAGGATTAAAGTCATTCTTGTAAATGAAGATTTAGGATTTTAACGCATGCTGAAAATTATGCTTTTCCAGCAAAATGGGTTGGGTAAAAGTAAGATCGATGGAATCAATAAATTTGCTGATAAATAATTTATTATAGAAACATTTGATATTGATGAACCATTGCCTCTTATGGTTGATGATATCTCTTAAAGAAAAAATAGTTTTTTTTATAAGAAAATATTGGTACTACATATTGTGGTTCATGCTTTTTAAGAAAAGCAAGCCCTGGGATTTATAGGGCTCACTGCTCGCCTGTTTTGAGCCCCTGAGTCTTTCTTTTGGGGTTTGTCACCATATTAGAAAGTCTACTCGTCACTATTGATACCATGAAGTGGTCACTCAAAATAGTATTCACAAAATAGTCGTTTTAGTGTACCTATAAGCATCAGATAGACAGGTTAATCTAATCCTTTTTAAAATATAAGGGAAAGTGAAGTATGAAGTCAAAATTTGATTTATCGATCTTAAAAACAATTTTAGAAACCACACCCAACCCTTATGTTTTAAAAGATAAAAATTGTATCTACGTTTATGCTAATAAGGCATTTTCTGATTTTTTAGGCAAGGATATACAAGATATTATCGGCAAGACGGATTACGACTTATTTCCTGAAGAAGAAGCAGAAAAATACATTATCGGTGACAAAGCCGTGATGTCTGGTGGGGAGCAACAACAAGAAGAGTGGAAAGTACAAGGGGATACTGGTGTTAAGTGGTTACAAGTACTTAAAACACCCGTACTCGATAAAGAAAATATGGTTGTTGGTCTTCTTTGTTCTGTTACAGACATTTCAAAACTCAAACGATCTGAAGAGATGCTTCATGAAAATGAAGAAAACTTTCGAGCATTAATAGAGACAATAGATGATATTGTTCTGGTAGGTAACCCCGATGGCAGTATCATATATTCAAACCCTGCAGCTTCATTAAAATTAGGTTATAACCAAAAGGAGCTGTGTAAATTGAAAATAATTGATTTACATCCTCCTTATTTACGGAAGGAAGCTGCCTTTATTGTATCCGAGATGATCAGCGGTAACCAGGATGTATGTCCACTGCCTGTATTAGGGAAAAATGGCAACCTCATTCTTGTTGAAACACGTGTCTGGCTTGGCAAGTGGAACGGCATAGACTGCATTTTCGGCATATCAAAAGATCTAAGCAAAGAACAGGAAGCTTTGCAGAAATTCGACCAGATCTTCAGGATGAATCCGGCGTTGATGGCAGTGAACAAAATTCCAGATCAGACGTTCACTGATGTTAATGATGCCTTTCTGCAAACACTTGGCTATTCCAAAGAGGAGATCA
>JAAEKY010000518.1 GCA_024227235.1 Desulfobacteraceae bacterium
AAATCAGATTTCAACAAACCCCGACTGTTTATTATTCCAGTGCACTCCTACATTAAGTTATATCGAAATCAGAACTCAAAAAAAATATCAATTCCCTTTTTACTTATTCTCACTGGTGGTTTGAAATACCAGTACTCGCCTATCTTTGGTAGGAATACTGTGACAGGTCATAGACATATTGTGGGGTCTTCTTTCCCTTAAAAATACAAACTTCAGCACAACCCAGTTTACACCCGGAATCTGCCATTTTTAATTTACCATGCAGTTGGGAAACATGATTTTATTAAGAAACATCCGCAACTATTTCTTAATAAATCAAGTGTGACAAAATCACATGGGGATATGTAAAGTTAATTGCTTATCAGAAAATATTATTTAATATGACACCCAGAACACTTTACCGGTCCATAAGCTTTTCCTGCTTTTTTGCTATTCCGATGACACTTAAGGCAAGTTTTATTCATAACTTGTTTTTTCTTAAGCATCCCAGTTTTTTTAAATTTAGTGAGTGCTCCTTCTTCTTGAGGAAAGCTTACATGGCAAACCATACAATCATTGATACTATTCTGGTGAGTCTGATGGGGAAAAGTAATATTTCCCTTTTTCCCACCATCTATCAAAATCTCTTTTTTACCATAATTCTGTGCAAAAACTATTGCTGCGGGTACAATAAATATAATAAAGCAAAATAACACAATGCGATTAGCCATTTTTATTTCTCCTTGCTTTGTTAGAATCGAATTGAAATTAATAATTTTCTGGTTTTAATTCAAAATGAGCCTGGGGATGGGCACAGGCTGGGCAGACTTCGGGAGCCTCAGGACCTTCATGATTGTATCCACAGTTTCTGCACCGCCATTTCACGTTCATATCCCTTTTAAAAACCCAATCCTTTGCAATATTTTCCAAAAGAGCAAGATATCTTTGCTCATGGTACAGCTCTGCAACAGCAATAGATTCAAAGGTTGTAGCAATGTCATTAAAACCTTCTTCTCGGGCGGTGGCTGCAAATTCTGGATACATGGTAGTATGCTCGTAATTTTCTCCATCCGCCGATTCTTTAAGGTTCTCCAAAGTTGTCCCGATCGTTCCAGCAGGAAAACCGGCAGTGATTTCCACTTCAGACCCTGTTTTTAGATATTTGAACAATCTTTTGGCGTGTTCTTTCTCATGGTTGGCGGTTTCTTCAAAAATGAATTGGATTTGAACGTATCCTTCTTTTTTTGCTTGGGACGCAAAATATGTATATCGATTTCTTGCCTGGGATTCTCCTGCAAAAGCAGTAAGAATATTCTTCTCGGTCTTGCTTCCTTTCAATGATGGCATCATTTTCCTCCATTAATTTTGTTAATAATTTACTCATCATGACTTGAAACACCAGTTTTATAATTAGGCTTAAAGTGCTGTACTGGTGAGTATTATTGATTGAAGGATATTATTACATTTTTGGACAATCATCAATACTTGACCCAATGGCTTTTGCAAGCCAGTTAACACATTTTTCTATGTGACGCATATCGATCAAACCTTCTTCATCTCTTGCTACTTCCCCCTTCTTTAAACAAAAAAGCCTATATTATAGTAAGTTGCCCCGGGAAGAATCATCTATGACATTTGAAACATGTGATTAATAGTATCATATACATGGGTGGCTCAACCTCTTCGTACTGCGATTATAGCAGCACCTATTTTACCAGAGAATACATGATTGTCAGCATATAATTTATATAGATCAGAATTTGCTTTAATTATATAACAATTCAATAAAAAATAGAGTACACTAAATTGCATTCCATTAAAAAAAAATATAAATTCATACCAATGTACTAGCGACTATAGATGGTATAAAGTGAGACCATAGCCTCATCAAGTGCACCGAGTATATCTATTCCAAGTATTCTCCCCATGAAAATCAGATAAAATAAATTTCGAATCCTTGTTTAAAAGCTGTATAATAATTTTAATACCCGATTCATCAGGGCAATTAAATATTCAACTTTAAACAAGGGGATCCAAATGAAAACATCAAAAGCGATTAAAACTTTCCTGAAATACCATCAGATGAATTCAAAAAAAACACCATTTTAAACTACAAATGTTTCCTGGCAGTGTTTGAAAAAGAATTCGGATATTATGAAATGTCCATGATTTCTTCTGATGACATTATGAATTTTCTGGTAACAGTCACAGAAGGTCATAAATCTTCAACCAAAAAACTTAAATATTCACTTCTTAAAACTTTTTTCAATTTCATCAAAAACTCAATCGATCAAAGCATATCTAATCCGTGTGATTCTCCCATACTTAAAAAGACAT
>JAAEKY010000519.1 GCA_024227235.1 Desulfobacteraceae bacterium
ATGTCTTTTTAAGTATGGGAGAATCACACGGATTAGATATGCTTTGATCGATTGAGTTTTTGATGAAATTGAAAAAAGTTTTAAGAAGTGAATATTTAAGTTTTTTGGTTGAAGATTTATGACCTTCTGTGACTGTTACCAAAAAATTCATAATGTCATCAGAAGAAATCATGGACATTTCATAATATCCGAATTCCTTTTCAAATACCGCCAGGAAACATTTGTAGTTTAAAATGGTGTTTTTTTTGAATTCATCTGATGGTATTTCATGAAAGTTTTAATCGCTTTTGATGTTTTCATTTTGACCCCCTTATTTAAAATTGAATGTTTAATTGCCCTGATGAATCGGGTATTGAAATTATTATACAGCTTTTAAACAAGGATTCGAAATTTATTTTTATCTGATTTTCATGGGGAGAATACTTGGAATAGATATACTCGGTGCACTTGACGAGGCTATAGTCTCACTTCATACCATTATTGTGGTATCAATGTCATTAACTTAGCGGACAGATTTATAGCAAAAGTTAACTCCTTTCTTTTTACTGAAGTTTCTGGGGTAATTCCTCCAGGGCCTAATAGGTTCAATCGTTTTAACAATGATCCTGTGCAAATCAGAAATCAATGACAATACCTGATCCGATGACCGAATAAAAAATAATGGAATAACATCCTTAACAGTAGATAATGTTTGAGCAAAATTCATTTTATATTTGTATCGGGTTTTGCGTGATTTGTAATTTATGGTCTTTCGAGTTGGAAACGCCAACACCGAAGTAAGATTCTTCGAAAATACTTTTGCATGAAAATCTTGATAAATTGAAAGAACGGATTTGCCCGAAAAATTCTCAATTTCGACCCATTGTTTCATTGTTTTGTAATCTTCTTCAATTGGCCATCTCAAGTGGTATAATTCAGCAAACAGGTCATGAGGGTACAGCTTTTTATCAAGAAGTGAGGTGATGAGTATCTCTGATTCTCCAGTATCTAATTCAACCCTTATCAGGCGTAATATTAAGGGTTTCGTATCAAGTCCCATTTCATTACAATGTTTGTCGGAGTGTTGGGATTTTCGCAATAAGATAATTTTTTCTTTTTCACCGGAATCAAGAAACTGTTGCATGATTTTCCATCGTTGGCGGTGGGTTCTGGCACAAAAATTCGCACCAAGGGAGAGGATAAGATTGAAGAGCCAGTAGGCCGGATATCCCCTGTCTAAGAGCACAAGATCATCTTCAAGAAGATTCAAGAAATGAGTAGCCGCCAGCTGCCTTTCTCCTATATTTTTAGGGCTGATGATAGCATCAACTGTAATTTTATTTAAAGGATCAAACATTTGTGAAACTCGTGCTTTTGGACAGGAACCTCCATTGGAAGGGTGCCATGCCCCAAAATGGTCCTCCATCGTTTCTAGTCGTGGCAATTGGGCGGTGGTTCCATCAACAGCCAAGAGATTAAACCCATGCCATTTCAGTGGCCTGAAATTTTCATAGAAATGTTCAACTAACTCTGAATTGAGCTCAATGAACGCTTCGTATTTTAATTTCATTCTTGCTTTTGTTAAAGCTGCTTTGGAAACGATTCGTTTTGCGACATCAAAACGGTTTACGGCCTTAAAAAAATGATCGAGCTCATCCTGATATGATCCTTTGATGAGATTTATCAAGAAAAATACTAAGGTTGAAAAGGGAAGTTTTCGTTGACGGGTGAAGTCTTTTGACGATTGTCTATGTCGTTTAAGGAAGTCCTTGGAAGTAATAAGGTTTTTTAAAAATTCAATCAGCTTGGTACAGTTCTGGAAAAGCAGTATCCATGTCAACTTCGGGAGTTTCTTCAATTTTCTTCAACATTTTTTTGCTCCTTTTGGGGTGGTTAAAATTACTTTTCCTATACTAATCACTTTATCATAACTATCTAAAATATCAAGGTATTTCTCTTAAGCTAATGACATTGATTAAACACTATCACTTCAAGAGAAATATGAGGCAATTTTAATTAAAGATACCATTCGGATTCGCGGTAGCATGAATATTCATATCAAGTAGAAATTAATGAATCTTTATTTTGCAAAAAGCAGGACGCTACCAAATCCAAAGAAACAACTTGACAATAAACTAATAAACTAATAAACTAACTTTAAACTATTAAGTAGGAATTGATATGAATACATTATTTGGACAACATACAATAAGAAATGAACGGGTGTCAGATCAAATCATCTCGATATTAGAAAAAGCAATATTCGATGGTGAGTTGAAGCAGGGTGATAAGTTGCCAACGGAAGAGAAAATCGCAAAGGAGTTCAACGTAAGTAAGGTTTCGGTAAGAGAAGCTTTACGGGAAATGGAGACCAAAGGGATCGTCAAAAAAACTCGTGGTAAGTACGGAGGTAGTTTTATATCGACTCCAGCTTTAACTGGGATTGGCACCTCTTTAGTTAACTGTTTTCTTTTCGGTTCCCTACCTGATTACGAGATTATTGAATTTAGACAGATCTTAGAACCTGTATTAATAGAAAAGGCTGCGTATTGTAGGACAGATGAAGATTTATCGGCAATGAATGCCCATATCGAAGAATGCGAAAATGAACTCACTCAGGGTAAATTAAATTTGAACAGGCATTTTAGATTTCATATTCTGATTGTAAAAGCTTGCCACAACAATTTATTTACAGCGATTTGGGAGAGTCTACCACCAATATTCGAGACTTTTACAAAAGATTGGCAAATAAATGAAAAAAAATTGCGCATCGATTTAGACTATAATTATAAATTTTATGACTGCATTCTTAATCGCAGGAGTGATGAAGCAAAACAACTAATGTACCAGCATTTTGAAACAACAAAAGAGATATTCGTCGGTGACAAACCTGGAACGGGAAAACAAATATAATAAAGAAAAGCGAGATAGGTTATGGGAACGGCATTTGTAGACGGGCGAGTGTTTGTAGGCAATGGTAAAATTTTAGAGCATGCTAATGTTGTAGTGGAAAATGACAAAATTGTGTCCATCAGCAATACTGACGCAGGCCTTCCTGAAAATACCCAACGGATACCCATAGGAAATTCCGTCCTTTTTCCGGGATTTATAGATTGCCATGTTCATACGGTTTTTGACAGTAGTTCGGATCCTTTTTCTGCCTTGGCCAATGAATCGGCTTATATCACCACCATAAAAAGTGTACGAAATGTTGAAAAAACCATAAGAGCGGGCATTACCACGGTTCGAGACATGGGTGGTAAAGACAATATTGAATTGGCACTGAAACAAGCTATTAATTCCGGTTTAATCAAGGGACCTAGGATGTTAGTCGCAGGCCGTATAATCTGCATGACTGGAGGTCATGGATGGACTATTGGCAGAGAAGCGGATGGTCCTGATGGCATAATACGTGCTGTTCGAGAGCAGCTAAAAGTCGGCGCAGATCATATCAAATTAATGGCCACGGGTGGTGTTTTGACCGCTGGTGTTGAACCTGGTAATCCACAGCTGGGATATGAAGAAATGAAGGCTGGTGTTAAAGAGGCTCACAAAGCGGGAAAAATGGCAGCCGCTCATGCTATGGGCAGCCAAGGGATTATGAAGTCTCTTCATGCCGGCATAGATTCTATTGAACATGGCGTTTGTCTCACAGAGGAGGCTATTTGTTTTATGAAGGAAAACTCTGTGTTTCTCGTCCCCACTATAGCTGCAGGTTATCATATCGGAGAAATGGAGATCAAAGATGATATACCGGCCTGGATGATAGAAAAAACCAAACGCATTGTTACTCTTCACAAAGAAAGTCTTAAAAACGCTCATGAAGCAGGTGTATTGATTGGTATGGGAACCGATGCCGGGACTCCGTTTAATTATCATGGCAAAAATTTAATGGAAATTCCATTGCTGGTAAGGTCTGGATTGTCCCCTATGGAAGCATTAATGACCGCAACGTACAGAGCATCACAGGTAATTGGAATGGAAAATCAGATTGGCACAATTGAACAAGACAAACTTGCTGATCTGGTCCTGGTGAGGCATAACCCTTTAGATGATATAGACATTTTGAATGAAGCAGATGCAATTGCTCTGGTTATGCAGGGCGGTAAAATTTTAAAGGATGAATTATAAAAATCAAATAAAAAGAGATTGGGAAATAACCATAGATAAAACTCTGAAAACAGAGATTTACAGATAGAATATAATTTATCAATTAACTGCAATAAAATGGAGGAAGTATGAGTAACTACTTAAAAAGCGTTTTAACATTGACAATTATTTTTATTTTGAATTGTTCGGTCGCATCTGCTGGAATAACTACCTTGAGAATGTCATCATGGATCCCGCCTTCGCATCCGCTATATTCAGAAGTGATGGTGCCATGGGCTGATAATATCGGCAAAGCAACCGAGGGTAGAGTGAAGGTAAAAATACTTAAGAAATCGGTAGGTTCTCCACCACAGCAATTCGACATGGCATCAAAAGCAGTGGCTGATATCGTATACGGTTGTCATTCTTACACACCCGGTCGATTTATGACTCACGGTTTTGTTGAGTTGCCAAACGGGGGCGAGAATGCTATTGCCACTTCAATGGCATATTGGCGCACGTATCAGAAATTTATGGCCAAAGCCGACGAACATAAAGGAGTTCACCTTTTATCTCTATTTACGCATGGACCAGGCATACTATTTACAAATGGCAAAGAAATAAAATCCATAGATGAAAATAAAGGTTTGAAAATCAGAGGTGGTGGTGTCGCTGCCACTCGGGTAGTTGATGCGCTGAATGCAACATCTATTGCTGCGCCTATCTCAAAGGCTGCAGAAATGATCGCCAACGGAGTCGTTGACGGCATCATGCTGGATAAGGGAAGTCTATTTGCATTTAAATTCGATAAATATATGAAATATGCTTTTTCCGTAGACGGCGGACTTTATAATGTTAGTTGGTTTTTAGCTATCAACGAAAATTCCTGGAATAAGATTTCTGAAAAAGATAAATTGGCCATCGAAAAAATTTCTGGTGAAAATTTTGCGCGTATGGCCGGTGAATCATGGCAAAGAGGTGATGAGAAGGCAAAGTCTATATTAAGTAAGAATGGGACTAAAATAGATAGACCCAATCCCGGTCTTAAAAAAGAATTAAATGCCAAATTTGGAGAATATAAAAATGAATGGCTCAAATCCGTTGAAAAATATGGCATTGACGGGAAAATGGTAATCGATGCCTATCATAAGGAAGTCGCTGATATTACCCTGCAACTGAAGAGCAATTAAACAATGTCTAAAAAAGAAAAGTCCTTAAAAACAAAATCTCAAATAGATAGTCCTAAGAAGTTTAATAAATTTGGGGACCTGTTAAATGTTGGGGCAACTGTCGCCTGGCTGCTTATTGTTTTTATAACCTTTATCGATGTTGTAATGCGATACCTTTTATCGTCTTCAATACCGGGTGGCTATGAAATAATAAAAACGTTGATGGCTATCGGAATATTTTTATCTCTACCGATAGCCGCATTAAGACATGCCCACGTGAAAGTAGAGTTGTTGGTACAGAACCTATCCAAGCAATGGCAATCAAGATCTACTAAATTGGGAGGTGCAGTCGGAGCATTGTTCTTTGGTTTGATCACATGGAGAGTTTACATGTTGACCGTCCATAGCTACGAAAGCGGAGAGGTTACTACTTATCTTCGTTTGCCTCTTTGGTGGGTAATGGTAATAATGGTTATCCTCGGCGTAGTAACAACTGTTTGTTGTGCAGTCGCAACTGCCTCAGGATTTGGAAAAGAAAATTCAATAAACGGAAAATAATTCATGGATTCTTGGATATATATTATTCCCCTTACTTTATTAGTCATGTTAACTGGGATACCGATTGCATATTGTTTGGGGTTTGCAGGTATTATAGGAATTAGTCTGAATATAGGTTTCGATCCGGCATTTTTTTTAATCTCTCAAATTGTTTTTGAAGCGGCTTTTTCCTATGATTTATCCGTATTGCCAATATTTATTTTAATGGGCAATCTGATTACCGAATCGAAATTATCAAATGATCTGTTTAACGCCGCCAATGCTATTGTTGGCCACAGACGAGGCGGAATCGGCATGGCCACAGCCATCTCTGCCGGCGGGCTTAGTGCGGTTTGCGGAAGTTCTCTTGCGACTGCTGCAACAATGAGTAAAGTTGCACTGCCATCCATGAGGCGTCTTGGTTATCATGATGGTTTGGCAACAGGAGTAATTGCTGCTGGAGGTACGCTGGGAATATTAATTCCCCCAAGTATTGTTCTTATCATTTATGGCATAATGACCGAGCAGGATATATCGGAAATGTTCATGGCCGGCGTGATCCCTGGAATTTTAGGTGTTATTGGTTATATGATCGTCGTGAGACTTGTCACTGCCCGTCATCCTGAGTATGGGCCTCCGGGACAAAAAGTGTCATGGCCAGAGCGGTTTATAGCGATTAAAAATGTTGGCGACTTTATTATTTTATTTTCTGTTGTCATGGGTGGAATATATTTTGGCCTATTCACTTCAACCGAGGCAGCAGGAATTGGCGCAACAGCAGCAATGTTTTTTGTATGGAAAAGAGGTAAGCTTTCATGGAAACTCTTAAAAGAGTCCCTTGCCGACACCGGTAAAACAACCGTAATGTTGTTTACAATTTATGTGGGCGCCCAATTCTTCACTGAATACATAAATTATTCATCACTTCCGGATACATTGGAGACTGCGATTAATTATTTTCAGTTAGGTCCATTGGGGGTGGTTGTCGCAATACTTTTTATTTGCTTGGCTCTTGGTACATTTATGGAAGCAATGTCTATCATCTTGTTGATCGTTCCACTGGTTCTGCCAATTTTATCGATTTTGGGGATAAATATTATTTGGTTCGGAATACTGTTAGTCGTCACAACCGAGATAAGCCTAATAACTCCGCCTGTCGGAATGAATGTCTTTGTACTGCGTGCAGTCAACCCAGATGTTCCACTGCCAGTTATTTTCAAGGGCGTTTTGCCTTTTATTGCAATGGATTTTTGCCGGTTGTGTCTATTACTATTTGTGCCATGGTTCTCGCTGGTTCTTATATGATTAGACACTAATATTGAAGTAATAAGAATGCAATATTTTAAACCATTTATTGAACGGCTTATAGAATGCTTTTTAACCATTCCGCCTATTTCTGTAGCCGGTTATATCTTGGTTTTCAAATATTATGAGAAGTTTGAAAGCATTATCCCGGCTATAGGAGATCTTCTAAAAAAAATCATTCAGGGGAGAGTGGCAGCTTTTGTATGCTTCGTCATGATGTCAATTATTTCAAGTTTTTTGTATCGAATCTTTTTCGTATTAAAAAAACAATAATTACCGTTTTATTTTTTTAATTTTAAATTATTTAAGAATAGGAGCAGTTAAAATGAAAACCATAATGGAACCTTTTCGAATAAAGACCACAGAGTCCATGAAAATAATATCAAAAAAAGAAAGGATTAAAGCCCTTGAAAAAGCACGTCAGAACGTGTTTCTGTTGAATGCAGAAGATTGTGCTATAGATCTTTTAACCGATTCAGGGACAGGTGCGATGTCGACGAAGCAATGGGCAGCCATAATGCTTGGTGATGAATCATATGCGGGGTCTAAGTCTTGGAAACGTTTTGAGAAAACTGTCCAGAATATCACCGATATTAAGCATATCCTTCCCACGCATCAAGGCCGTGCAGCAGAAGCGATTCTTGCTCAAACCTTAATCAAAAAAGGAGACGTTATCCCCAACAATTCCCATTTTGACACCACCCGGGCAAATATCGAATATGTGGGTGGGATAGCAGAAAATCTTTTGTGTAAAGAAGGATTGGATACCAATAATGTTTCTCCTTTTAAAGGCAATATGGATATTGAACAGCTCAAACAATGCATTGAAAATCATGGGAAAGACAAAATACCATTTGCCATGATTACAGTCACCAATAATACAGGTGGAGGCCAGGCTGTATCTATGGCCAATATTAAAGAAATCAAGCAGGTAGTAAGCCAGTATGGTATTCCGTTGGTGATTGATTGCTGCCGGTTTGCAGAAAATGCCTATTTTATCCATGAAAGGGAAAAAGGTTATTCTGATATGTCTTTGCTTGAAATTGCCCAGGAAATGTTCTCATATGCGGACGCTGCTACTATGAGCTGTAAAAAGGACGGGCTTGCCAATATCGGTGGATTCTTGATCTGTAATGATGATACCTGGGCAGAAAATTTTAGGAATCTGCTCATCATCAGGGAAGGGTTTCCTACTTATGGCGGACTTGCAGGCCGTGATCTTGAAGCAATTGCTGTTGGCCTGATGGAAGCGTTAGAATTTGATTACCAGCGATACCGACATGCAACAATTCAATATTTGAGTAATAACCTTGATGAAATAGGTGTGCCAATTGTACGCCCTAATGGCGGGCATGCTGTCTTTTTGGACGCAAAAAAAATATTGCCTCATATCCCAGCTTTGCAATATCCTGGTATTGGTGTGGTCAATGCACTTTATATTGAAGGGGGGGTCAGGGCCGTTGAGCTGGGTTCAGTAATGTTCGGACAATTTGATGAAAATGGAACGGAATTGGCTTCTCCCTTAGATCTTGTTAGGCTTGCGCTTCCAAGAAGAGTTTATACGCAGAGCCATTTTGATTATCTCGTCGAGGTAATCAAAGAAGTTTGGAACAAGAAAGATCAAATACCCGGATACAAAATAACATATCAGACTAAATTTTTACGTCATTTCACATGCCATTTTGAAAAAATATCACAATAAACGGAGATGAAAGATGCCCAAAAAACCTATATTAACTAAGAATGCCCCGGCTGCAATTGGCCCATACTCTCAAGGCATTGTTTCTGGAAATTTTCTTTTCACTTCCGGACAGCTTCCCATTGACCCTGAAACTGGAGATATCCCAGCTGTTTCGATTAAAGAAAAAGCCCATATCGTATTTAATAATCTCTCAGCCATTGCCGAACAAGCAGGAACGACTTTAAATGAAGCAGTTAAAACGACCATGTTTTTGACAGATATTAATGATTTCAAAAGTGTAAATGAAGTTTATACACAGTATTTTAATGCACCATTCCCGGCACGTAGCGCTTTTCAAGTGGCTGCACTTCCTTTAGGTGCCAAAATTGAAGTTGAGGCTATTTTTCAACTCTAATATTGTAAATGGTCTTCCCACGAGAACCGATGAAATCTTTTCTCGGGAAGACTCAGTCCTGACTATATTGATTTACAATTTAGATGAACTTGATTTTGATCCCCCCCAAAAAAAATTAGATACAGGGTTAAGCCATTTTTGAGTGAGTTCTTGTGGTAGTAAAAAGCGATTATAGTGTCTATAATTATGGGGTTTCCGACCGAGCTGGGACGGTGAGAACTGGAAAAAGAAAGTATCGCTATTAACCGAACAAGGCCAATACCATATATGGTATTGGCCTTGTCGTTTGGGGATGGTGCTGTTTACGAATCCATTTCAAATTGAAAAAACGGAAGTATTAATTTTAAATAAAGGTGTATTAAAATGGGATTTTGTCTTCTGTATC
>JAAEKY010000520.1 GCA_024227235.1 Desulfobacteraceae bacterium
GACACCTACAGCGGAAATCACGTCCCTTATCCCGATATGAGTCTCTTTTATTATCTCATAAAATGGATCAACATATTTAATTTGATTCTTTTTGAAATAGTCTTCAAAGGTATACATCTCTTCACGATCACACATTTGTCCGCCCAGATTTACATCTTGTTCATGAAAGGTAACGTGAAACAATTCATGATTTTGTTTCCGGGCTGTACCTATCCCTATCTCTTCGGCTATAAACAGCAAATAATCTTCCAAGGGTATAATTTCTTCCCCAGAATTAAAAAATCTTTCTAAAACCGGCATAAGTTTTCTATCTGAACGTTGCCTTTTTATTGCCAGATCTCTTAATAACGGAGAAATCCTTTTTCGCAACCTAAATAGTCCTGGATCATCTAGCTGCGAAATCTTTGATATCCTATGTGGACTGATTGCACAATTAACGATTAAATATGGTAGCGCTTTTTCCCCATCATTTCCGTATTCAGCTTCTTCAAAATCACCCTTTCCATCAGGTAGACTATACAATGGTTGATATGCCAAGAAATCAATAAACCCTTCACTGTAAGGGCCTAATTTTTCAAATGACGTTAAAGCATTGTTTTTTTCTATCTTACCTCCAACTCCAGTAAATTTTAATGAATTCTTATTA
>JAAEKY010000521.1 GCA_024227235.1 Desulfobacteraceae bacterium
TAATAAGAATGCGTGTTTTATTTTCCAAAGAAAAATTAGCCAATCCTCTGAAATATCGAAACTAAAAACATACTCAGGATCTTTCAAAACTAAAAGCGCAAAAAATGGCCAACATCCTAATATTATACCGAGTAAAACCATTCCTAAACCTGCTGAGGACCTGATGACTTTTTCGAAATTCGATAGGGAGCGATTTAACAGTCTCAGTTCTCTGTCAGGGTCTTTTTTATTGAGCCATAAATTGACAAAGTAGTAAATTAATACAATGGGTAACGCAATAAGCGAAAAAAAAGCAAAAAATATTATATATATCTCTACTCCGAGCGGTAATTCATTCATTTATTTTTACTTATAACGCTGCGCTCTCCGGCGCGAGGAACGAGCGTCGGGAGCAGTGCGTGGTTAGGAATCGAATTCATTTATATTTTGTTCGATATAATCAAGCATTATAGATTCAAATTGTTCAGATAAATCATAAAAAGCGTTGTCACATTCATTCCATAGTTCCAATTCAAAATTATTTGTAATTTGTCCTAAGTGTTCAACTCTTGTATCTCTATCCAAAGATGCTGGTTGCCCAAAAATCTTAAGGGCTCGTTGTGCAATCTCTTTTGCGTTTAAAGCATTAATAGCTTCGAGTGCTGGAATAAGGTCATAGGCAAGTTCGCCCGAACTGTTAAAAAAGAATTGATTAAAACCACCATTATTAACTTCTCGCACCATTCCCTCTATGGCATAAATATAGCGTTCTGGAATTGTAAAAGATGATAAACCTTGTTTCTCTTCCTTATTTAATAAAATGAATCCAATGTTTGCATCAAGCTCCCAGTCTTCTGCTTTACCTCTATGAGAAAGTACTTCGCTTACCGTTTGTCCATATTTCATGGATTCATTCATTGCGGTTTCTATATTCCCACTGTTTTTCTTCGATCCCATCGTGTAAAACACAATTACAATTAATAAGATTATAAGCCCTATAATTCCGATTATTTTCATAAATATCCTCTCTACATCTTATTCCTAACAAAGGATTGATCCGACCTTACAGGATCGGTATCAATCCTTAAGGTTAGATTTGAATCTATTTTTCAGACAGCGCCAACCGTAGACCCAATGCCATAAAGATAGACGCAAAGCACCATTTAATTGCTTTTAATATCTTGGGATTGTTTATTACTTTTTGACGTAAGAATGATGCAAACAGACCGTAGCCTAGGAAAATAATAGCTGTCATTGCCATGAAAATGGTGCCTAAAATAAGAGTTTGTATGGTAGCAGATGTTAAATTAGTATTAATGAACTGTGGTAAAAAAGCCAAAAAGAAAATCGAAAGTTTAGGATTCAATATATTGATGATGATTCCTTCAAAAAAAATCGAATTACCTGTTTTTTTGTTATTGCTGAGATCAGTTACAATCTGATCCTTACTTACCAATGTTCTGATTGCGAGATAAATAAGATATGCTGCTCCAGCAAATTTTACCACTGTAAATGCAATCGCAGATGTCTTTAAAATAATGGCCAATCCAAAGGCAGTGCAGAATATGTGAAAAGAAACACCAATGGTGGTTCCAAAGGCAGCTGCAACACTTGATTTTGGGCCTCTTGTCAATACGTTTGAAATTACATACAGCATTGCAGGACCTGGCATCAATACTACAACAATTGAAGTTAATACGAATAAGGTGAAATTTGAAGTGTCGATCATACTTTTCTCCTTAATCTAACGCCTCGTTTCACCGGCACGGCGGGGCCGCGTCCGTTTGAAAACGGAGGTTGTGTCAATTTTCTAATTATTTTTAAGCCGTTCCATTATTTCTATAACCGAGGCATTCAATATCACTTTGTCTTCAGAAGGAGGATGTTCTTTTATGATTTGATCAAAAAGCTTATGAAATTTGGATTTATTTTTTATAAAGTGGCTGCGTAAAACAAAACGTTGAGTATTTTTCTTAAGTTCAATTTGCAAATCATCAGCA
>JAAEKY010000522.1 GCA_024227235.1 Desulfobacteraceae bacterium
CTTAGACAAATCGTTAATCAGATTCATCCCAATGCGAACTCATCTAAAGAGGCCACAAATGGCTTTAAAATTTTAAGTGGCCTGTTTGCTTCCAAACTTGAAGCAGATATCCTGCCTGGTGGTGGTCTTGGCTTTTTTGAAATGATGAGATATTTCCCTGAAGACACAGAACTCTTATGGCTGACATCAAATGCTCGATACACTATGGAAGATGAACTTAAATCCGCTGTACCTCAACATGTTTTTAGTTTATTGAATGCAAATAGCAATACTGTCCTTTTTCCCTCACAACCCGCTATTATAAACGGCAAACACAGATGGGCATGGTTGGAAGTTAACCCGAACACTTATGAAACCATTGCGGTTCTCGATACGGGTGAGCGAGGGTCTATGATTGAGCGAGTATTCAGTGATTTGTGGCGGGATGGATTAGATTATATTACCGGCGGTCTGGTTGGTATAAGCTCATCGGTCTGGTCGGTGAGTGCCTATTCATTGATCATGAGTGATTATAAAAAAATTCTTGCAGCAGCTAAAAAATTTGCGTTAGGACTGGCTGATAACTTTAGTGCTTCTGTTAAAATAGGTGATTTTGAGCTCAAAGGCGCCATTGGCAGCAGTGATGTCGAAACTGGATACAGTGGATCTGGATCGGATGCTGTAAATGCTGGCAGTAATGCTAAAAAAATGTGGGATAAAATTAATGACCCGAAAATCGATCTTGGCGGATTTGAAGGTGGTTTTAAAGACGGTGTGAATTACTACTTTTCCCAGGCTGGAGGATAAATGGTACTGGATTTGAAAGTAAATTCCGTGCTAACATATTGAATATTCAAGTAAGTTAAACTCGACTCGCTCTTAAGTTAATGACACTGAGCCGTTGATTATTGATAAAGGTATAAAAAAATGCGTAAATTCTTTTTGCTCAGTTTTTTTTCGTTTCCCATACTAATGGCAGTTTTTCTTGCCCATGCAGTTTTTTTACAGGGTAATACAGGACTAAAAATGGCCAAGACCCAGAATGGTTTTTTGATTTCAGGTACCACCCGGGAAATTAATCAGGTTCAAAAAAATGATATTATTATCTCCCTGCATGGCCTTTCATACCATGAGTTTCTCGGGTTTGTTACAACATGGCCATTTGCAAAAAATAATTTTACAGTAAAAGAGCGAACAGATACGTCTGGAACCATGACAATTTTAAGGGGTTTAAACAAGATAGAGCTGCCCATTAATACAATAGCGTTTTCTCCAGCGGCCCTTTTCAAGATTCTATGGCCCCAGATATTGTTAATGGCAGTATTTTTAAGTCTTGGAACTACAGGTCTTTTACGGGCGCCACCAAGCCCCCAGGCAACTCTTTTTTTTCTTATGCTGTGCAGTCTTTCAACTTCCCTTGCAATGACAATTCCCTCTTCTACAGGACTTTTATCACCATTTCCCCATTCTATTGCCTTTACCATCCATGCTGTTGCAAACTGGATCTCTTTTGGGTTGTGGTTGCATTTTGCACTCAGGTTTCCTGCAAGCCGTGATTTTATAAAGCATCGACCCTGGATACCTTTTGTAATATATTTTCTACCAGCTGTTACAACCATTGGTATATCTTTGTATGCAGCAGGTATCACCTTTGAGTTCTGGGGATGGGTACAAAAACTTAGAAATTTTTATCTCCCCTTTATTATCATTGGGGTCTTTGTCAAACATGTCCTTGATTATAAGTTTTCAAACACAAGACAGGAAAAAAATCAGGTAAAATTTCCTCTGATTGCGTATTGGCTGACTTTTTCGCCGTATTTATTTTTATATCTTCTACCCAATCTTCTGATTGACCCTCCCCTCATTCCATTCAGAGTCGCTATCTTTGCCTTTTTTATTCTTCCTGTGGCATATCTTGCAGGGATATTATGGTACCAGGCGCTTAATATAGATAAGGTTGCCAGTAAAACAGTGGCCTATTTTATAACAATCATTGCGCTTGCCATTCTCTATTCACTTTTTCTTGCAGGTTTGAAAAAATATTTTTTTGGTGAACAGATTCTTTCCAAGGAGTTGTTTCTCTTTTTTCTTATTTTTGTAAATCTTATTTTCCATCCAGTAGTTCTTAGCCTTGATCATTTGATTAAAAAACGGGTATTTAAATACGAAACAATTTCTGCAAAAACCATGCATAAGTTCAGTAATATAATAGCTGCCAACCTGCATCTTCCCGACCTGGTGCATACCATTATCAATGAACTGCCTGAAGCCATAAATATCAGATCAGCTGCTGTGATGACCTTTGAAAAAAAAAGATCAAGACTTTTTCCCAAACATCTTCGCTTTGGCTCAAACCCGTGGATTCAAAGCAGTCTTGCCAGAATGTTCAGGCATAAACACATTGAATATCTTGCAGCGGATCATTTGCCAGATTATTTTTCAAAGCACTCAACTGAGTACCTTTCTGACCACTCAAGCCCCCCCTTAAACCCGGATAAAAATCTTGAAAAAGAGTTTAAAGAAATACAAAATGCCGGATTTTGCCTTGTTCTGCCCTTAAAGGGTCCTAAATCCCTTCTTGGTTTGCTATTACTGGGGGCAAAAAAAAGTGGTGCTGTGTTTGGAAAAGAAGATATTCATCTTTTGGCAAGTTTTGCTAATCAGGCAGCAATTGCCCTTGAAAATGCGATTACCCATGAATCTTTGATCAAAAGCAAGCTTCAGCTTGAAAAAATGTTTGATAAAAAAGTTCAGTCAGAAAAAATGGCAGCCATTGGCGAGATGACATCCATGTTAGCCCATGAGTTAAAAAATCCTCTTGGGATTATCCACAGCTCTGCCCAATACCTTCTTGACGGCAAGCAATCCAAAATTGTTACCAGGGAGATGCTCCAATATATTATAAATGAGGTGGATCATTTGAATTTGTCCATTAATAGTATCCTGAAACTTGCAAGACAAAAAACTCCTGAATTTGAAAGGGTTCATCTTGTTAAGAGAATTCCTCAACTATTAGACCAGTGGCAGCGTTCTGAAGACCACAACCCGGAAGTCAAAATTGATATGGATATTGCACCCTCTCTGCCTGAAATTTATGCTGATTTCAGACAGCTTGCCCAGGTAATGCTTAATCTCATCCGCAACAGCGAAGAGATGATGAACAAAGAGGGTCAGATAATGCTTAAGGCATGGTCAGATAACGATTTTATACAAATTCAGGTTATTGATGACGGCCCGGGTATTCCTGAAAATATTCTTGATAAAATATTTAATAATTTTTATACAACAAAAAAAGATGGTCTGGGGCTGGGTCTTGCAGCCTGCAGACAGATTGTCCATGCCCATAATGGAACAATATCATTAACAAACAGTGCAGGCAATGGTGCTATAGCCCTTATTAGGCTGCCCGTAAAACCTCTGACAACTATTGGTAAATCACATGATAACGCAGCTGCTGAGACAGCATAATTGTTTGGGAAAATAGTATGAGACATAAAATCCTTTTAATCGAAGATGAAAAAAAACTGGTCCGAATTTTAAAACTGGTCCTTGAAGACAATGGATATCAGGTTAAAGAGGCCTATGACGGGCAGCAGGGAATAGATGTATGGACTCAATTCAAGCCTGATCTTGTTATTACTGATTTAAAAATGCACCCTGTTGACGGCATGGAGGTCTTAAAATTCAGCAGGCTTAATTTTCCAGATATTCCTTTGATTATTCTTACAGCTTTTGGATCAATAGAGACTGCTGTATCTGCCATGAAATTTGGCGCGTTTGACTTTCTTGCCAAGCCTGTTGATCATGGGAACCTGCTCGAAGTTGTCGATTATGCCCTGATGCTTAGTAAAGAACAACCCAGAAACGAGCCAGACCTGCTGGAAAACCTGATTGGAAGTTCGAACAAAATGGAACAGGTTAAAAAAGATATTCTTCTGTTTGCATCAACAGGCTCATCTGTTTTAATTAATGGAGAATCCGGCACAGGTAAAGAGATAGCTGCAAGAGCTATTCACAAAGCATCAAAGATGAAAAATGGACCCTTTGTAAAAGTCAATTGCGCTGCTATTCCACGAGAACTTATTGAAAGTGAATTATTCGGGCATAAAAAAGGTGCTTTTACAGGTGCTTTGCAGGACAGAAAAGGTGCATTTGTCAATGCAGATAAGGGCACTTTGTTTCTTGATGAAATAGGAGATCTTCCCTTAGAACTCCAGCCGAAATTATTACATGCTGTAGAGGTAAAAACCGTTACACCTGTTGGAAGCAACAGCTTGATTCCTGTGACCGTTAAAATTTTGTCTGCTACAAATTTGAATCTTGAAACCATGATTGATGAATCAAAATTCAGGGCAGATCTTTATTACCGCCTGAATACTGTATCTGTTAATATGCCTGCACTAAGAGAAAAAAAAGATGATATAAAAGAGCTTGCCCTCTTTTTTATTGAACACTATTCAACGGAGTTTCAAAAGGCGATCCCACAAATTGATGATGCTGTTCTGGAAGCGTTAATACACTATAAATGGCCCGGCAATGTAAGAGAGCTTAAAAATGTCATGGAACGCGCAGTATTGATGTGTGACAAAGGTTTAATCTCTTTAGATAATCTGCCTGAAGCCATTGCTGAACATAAAAAACACCTTCAAGATGATAATATTGAAGAGAAGCATCTTGATATGGCAGCCCAGGAACAATCCCTTTTACACAAAGCTTTGGAACAGTGCAGCTGGAATCAGTCAAAGGCTGCCAAAATACTTGGTATTACCAGAAGCGCTCTTAGATACCGGCTTCAAAAGTATGGCATTAAAAAGTAAAGGGTATCCGTGTCACCTAAAAATAAAATCTGATGGTAAATGGAATCTGGTGGGCGAATTCTAAAGACCGCCAGCCTGTTGTCCAGTCAATATCGGTATTATAATAGAGATTTTAATTGTGGTTAATCTCTTGTTTAAAGGCTTTGAGGAATCAGGCAAAAGAGAATAACGATTATTTAGACTTGTATATAGTGGTTATTATCAGCCCGTATAAAATTTGGGGTGTTAACTTTGTAGTTCTCAAAAAGGTTGAATAAACCAGACCCCAAAATTCTGCTTTTTAATGTTGTTCCACATTACTTTTCCTTGCATTGTAACAGAAATTCGGGATTGGGATTGTCTGCCCTGATCTTCAGGAATGGCAAGCAGTGTCATCATTGTGCTGACATCAGGAATATTATTGGGCCTTGCAGAGATACAGATGCCACAGGAACTTACATCAAGGGTATGACCAAAGCTATAATCTGTAATATCGCCCTTTGTCTTATTAGAAAAAAAACTGATTGGCATGTTTAAAGATCGCCGGCTGTGTTGCCGACGATCTGAATTTTTATTAATATTTATCATATTCTATAAAAGTATACGAAATAAAATATTAATTGTTTTTACGTCGGTATCCCACAAAACCTATGAGCCCTGAAGCAAAAAGCCAGAGTGCACCGGGAATTGGAACGGAACTGACATTATGGACAGCAGTGAAGCCAATGTAATCATCAGAAAATCCAAGGGAAGCCGCTTGAGCTGAGTCCTGAATATAATCAACTGCCAGCAGATCAAGATATTCAGTTGCTTCCCATGTTGTATAGTCATATTCTGCCACCCGCTGGAATGCACCACTGAGTTCATCCCAAACCTTGATAGAGCTTAAAATACCTTCCCCATAATCAAAATCTGTGGTCTTGTCACCTGACAAAAACAGTGTTCCGCCATCAAGTTCAAGCCATGAATTGCCATATGTCCAGTGATTATATAAAGAAAAATCTCCATCCACTACAGCAATGCCACCGTCATTTAACCCAATAATATTGTCTGTAGCGTTATACCCGTCCCATAAATTAAGATTTCCATTAACCGCGAGAACAGCATTAGATCCTGATACATTTATTTTGTTGTATCTACCGTAATACATAGTAGACCCATCTCCGACTTGGAGGTTTCCTGATACAGTTACATGCCCACCTGACTGAATATTCAGCAGGTTGTGAAATGAATTGTTTGCACCCACCAAAAGACCATTGGAGGCAGTAAATGAATAATTTGCATCTATATTGAGCTGGTTATAACTCTTCCCAAATCCCCCCATTATAAAACGGTCACTTGCAGGAGTAACAGTATTATGGTCCAACCACCATAATGCCGGCACAGATGCAGAACCGCTATCAGCTATCTGGGTTGCATCAGGCAAAACTACACCAGCAGCAAATACCTGGAAAGGGGCAGTTAGAAAAATCAAAACCAATAAAAGAATAAGATGATTTTTGTATAATTTGATCATTTTTTCTCCTTTTCTTATCATTATTAAACTAAAGTTAATTTTGTCGGTTAATGTTCTGTGAAAGTATTTAATAGCAACTCCTGTGCCAAAGAAAACACTGGTTTCGTATCGGCTTCATTAGCAGACCATTTGGACGATCAATTGAAGATTTATGAAGTGAATTTAAAGCATTTGGTTGATATCGTTCAGCCACACTGGCTGTTATCAGCCAATGAAAAGGTATTGTTAGATAGGACGATGCTTTTAGTCAAGAAATGTATGAACAATAATTAAAGAGTTGAAATATGCTCCCAACCAGTCACTGGCACAACATGTCTTTATAACAAACAATCAAGAAAAAACTTATCCTTAACCCTAACATGACCTCATCTGGGAAAAAATGCCTCGGATATTGCACTCCTTATTGATGCAATGGATGTGATGTATACAAAAAATTGTGAATTAATACTTTTCAAAGGCTGGGAGGGGATAATTGCTACAGAACTTAATATAACTCACTATTATTTTCACTTATTTTTTGGACACAGGCCACGCAGAGATTGGATTCAGGCATGATCAAGAGCCGTTTAAATGGAATGGGCTCTTCGCAATTATTGCACATGCCAAATTCTGGGCTATCCAATCTATTGACAGAGTGTTTCAATGTTTCTAAGGTCTGCTTTGCCTTTTCAAGAGATGCCGCATTTATGCTTTTAGAGTTGATCGCTTCCATACGCGTCAGGCGACCAATGGCATTGTCAGGAGATACAGGTTTCGAAAGATTTTTAAAGGTTTCAACCTGCTGTTTCAAATTTTGAATTTTTTGGTGCATGATCTGTTTTAATTTTTGTTTTTCTTCTGAATTCATGTTTTCTTCTATTTGTATAATTTGAAGTAAAATCCAAAATAACAGAAAATTAGGGAAAAAACCAATCTATGATAATTAATTTTTCCTGAAACCAAAAAGTTTATCAATTAGTAAAAATGACTTTTCTCTAAAAGAATGTTGCCATTTCTGCATTTTATTGATAGCGCTTGTGTGTTATTTGTTCAGTCGTTTTGTACTGATGAACAAAAAAATACTCGAACCATTGTTCTGTGAAAAAACGGGTTATGTACAAAAAAAAAAGGATTAATCACTATACCCTAAAGGAGATTCCAGGAAAGATGAGATCAATTGGCGTCAACACCCAAGTCTGCGCAGTTATTGGCAATCCAGTTGGGCACAGCCTTTCACCGGCTATTCACAATGCCGCCTTTGAATTTTTAGATCTGGATTTCATTTATGTGGCCTGTCCGGTCGAGGATGTAAAAGGTGCATTGGCAGGTATGCGTGCAATAAAAAACTTTCGAGGGATGAGTGTCACTATCCCGCACAAAATAGACGTAATGAAATATATGGATGAAATTTCAGCAGTAGACCGCAATATTGGTTCAATTAATACGGTTCTTCATGAACAAGACCGATTGATCGGGTTAGGCACGGATGGGACGGGTGCGCTAAAAGCTCTCATTGATAGTGGTGTAGAAATTGATGGAAAAAACATCTTAATTTTGGGAGCTGGCGGAGCAGCAAGGGCGATTTCCTTTACGCTTGCAATGGAAACCAAACCAGAACAACTTTTAATCCTCGCAAATAATGAAGCTAAGCTTCAAAAATTGAAAACTGATTTAAAGACCAGTACAAAAGCTGTTATCAAGTCAGGGTTAATAAACGAGAGTTCTCTGACAAAAGCCATGAAAAAAGCTGATATAATCATCCATTGTACACCAATCGGTATGCATCCAAATATTGATACCTCTCTGATTTCTCCGGAGTTATTTCGACCTGAGCAGGTTATCTTTGATATTGTATACACACCTCTTGAAACGAAACTGCTATCTGAAGCCAAGTCTTGCGGTCTTAAGGTAATTCCGGGAGTTGAAATGTTTATCAACCAAGCGGCTCTGCAGTTTGAACAATTTAGCGGTGAAAAGGCACCTGTCGAGGTTATGCGCCGAGTAGTCATGGCGCATCTGCAATCATGAATATAGTATTGATCGGATATCGTGGTACAGGTAAAAGTGTTGTTGGCAAAATCATCTCTGATCACCTCCAGATAAAATGTATTATTATGGACGCAAGAATAGTTGAAACGGCTGGCATGTCAATTCCAGATATTGTGAAAAATCATGGCTGGACAACATTCCGGGATATGGAATCTAAAATTGCTCTGGAGGTGGCAACGCTTGACAATGTCATTATTGATACAGGCGGGGGCATTATTGAACGGCCTGAAAATATTGATGCCCTGCAAAAGAACGCCCATATTATCTGGCTCAAAGCTTCAGTAGATGAAATCGTATCACGAATTAAGGGAGGCACTGAAAGGCCCTCTTTGACTGGTGGAAAAAACTTTACTGAAGAGGTGGCCCAAGTCTTGACATCAAGGATTCCAAAATACAGAAGAGCCGCTCAATACGAAATTGATACAGAACAACTTACTATTGAGCAGGTCGCAGATAGAATAATTGAAATTTGGAATAATGCTTCGGGCTAACTTATAGTATCTTTGTCTAGAATCTCACGGATAAATCCAGCAATTTCTGCATTATCGGTTGGTTTTTGAGCATACTTCTTAATACCTATTTCAAGGGCTTTCGATTCTGAAATCGACTCACTGTATCCGGTGCACAAAATAATGGGCATATTTTCTCGAAGTTCCAGGACTCGAAGAGAAAGCTCTTCACCTGTCATCTGTGGCATTGTCATATCCGTAATAATCAGGTCAAATTCATCGGGCTCTTTTTTAAAGGCTTCAAACGCTTTGGCTCCATTTTCAAAAATACTGACCGTATAACCACAATCAGTCAAAAACTCCTTGGCAATCAAACAAATATCCTCTTCATCATCAACGACCATGATTTTTTCTGTTCCACCGATGACTGATTTTTCTTCCTTTTCACTCGTATATTGTATCTTATCATCATCAACCGGCAGGTATATAAAAAAACTTGTGCCCTTCCCTTCCACGCTTTTAACTTTTATATAACCATCGTGTTCTTCTACAATTGCATGAACTAATGCCAAGCCAAACCCTGTACCCTTACCAAATTCTTTTGTCGTGAAATACGGATCAAATGCCTTTAACAATGTTTTTTCATCCATACCCACACCCGTATCACTAATCTCAAGCTCAAAATATTTCCCAGGGGTGATATTATGCTCAAATACATCCTTGCTGTCAGAAATCTGAGTTTCAACCAACTGGACTGTTAGTATCCCACCCGTGTCAGCCATGGCATGGTATGCATTGGTACAAAGGTTCATTATCACTTGATGCATCTGGGTGGTATCTGCTAACACTTTTGCCGTTGAAACAATTTTTTCATTAATTTCAATGGTTGTTGGAATTGAAGATCTGATTAATTTTAAGGCTTCTTTAACCACGATATATAAATTCAGCGGTTTTTTTTCATATTCTGTCTGACGACTGAAAGTGAGTATTTGTTGAATGAGCTCAGCCGCTCTTTGAGCACCCTTGATAATATGTGATAAATGTCCTTTTGCTTTAACAGGGGTTTTCAAATTCAGGCCTGCCAATTGTGCATATCCAAGGATTCCTGACAAAATATTATTAAAGTCATGGGCAATTCCGCCGGCAAGTGTTCCTATGGCTTCCATTTTTTGCGATCTTTCCATCATCACAGCCAAATTTTTTCTTTCCAAAGCGGCCATTTTATATTCTGTAATATCCCTGGCTTCAGAAATAATAAAGGCGACTTCACCCAAATGATTAAACACAGGTTTTATAGATATATCAATATCCTTTATCTTTTCATCTTTTGAAATAGAGGTAGTTTCATACCTTACAAAATCACCCTGTGTGGCCTTTTTGACAGCTTCTTTCAATTGATGTTGAACTTTTTGGTCATGACACCACCAAGGTGCATTCCAGAAAGGTTTATATACGACATCACCTGTTTTACATCCAGCAAAGTCAACGGCGCTTTGATTGATCTCTTCCAGTATGCCTGAAGGGGATAAAATGCCGGTTTGTTGAAACGATTGATTAAACAGGCTGCGAAGCTTTAAGTCATTTTCTACAAGCGCAATCTGGGCTTCAATATTTTTTTGAATTTCTGCCTCAACCTTTTTATGGGTCATTTCTAACTGGTCCATAAAGGAATTAAAGTGTTGAGATAATTTTCCAAATTCATCTGGAGCATCATAATCCATACGTACGGAAAAATCCCCTTTGCCACCTTCCTCAAGTTTATCCATCAACGAAGAAAGCGGTTGGGTTACAGATGTACTGATCAAATAAGTAATACCAACAGATGATAAAAGCAGAAAAATTAAAATCAAAATCAAAAAATTTCTAAACGTTTTCAGCGGTAAAAAGACTTCTTCGACATAACTTGAGGAACCTACAATCCATTTATATTCAGGCAGATGTTTAAAGATAACTATCTTTTCGCGAGCCTTTAATTCATCGGGGTTTTTCCAAAAATATTGAATTTTTCCAGTTTTCATATTGAGAATTTGCTTTAAAAATTTATTTGGATATTCTGACATCTCCAACAAATTTATCCTTTGAAATTTTGGGTGTACCAATGCTGTTCCTTGCTCATCCAGGACGTAGGCATATCCAGTTTCTCCTGATTTATACGAAAGAATACTCTCTTTAAAATCATCTATATCCACCAAGTGTTTAAATTCTTCCCGATAAGCGGCAACAGAGATAATCCAGTCCAGAGGCTTAAAATAAACCATATAAAGCGCTTTAGGCCTTTCTTTTGCTTCACCTGGATTTTTCCAGTCATACTCTATATATCCATCTTTAATTTTCATTTGCTGCCTGACAAAATCATATTCAGAAACATCTGAACCTTGCACTGTGTTAACCGGATGAATTTTTACAATTCCTTTACTGTTCAGGCAATAAATATACCCGCTGATACCAATTTGCTGATTTAAAAATATTTCTTCAATGATTTCAATGGCTTCGATTTTAGTTAAAAGACCGGATTGATGCTTGCCATAATAGTATTTTGCAATATCCAAGTTTTTTTCAGCAATCGCATGAAGCCTGTTTTTAATGGAAACTGAGGCAGATGTTTTTATCAGATTTAATAAAGAATCGGTTGTATCCTGCAGTTCTTTTTCTATGCTGGTTTGAAGTATTTTTTTTACCTGGTAATATGCAACCGTGCTCCCCACTATAATTAATGGAATAAAAACAACCAGGAATGTAAGTAAAAGTCTGTTCCTAAATCTAAACTTTTTGAAAATCATAAGATGATTCACTGTTTGGAATAATTAAATTTAATTACAATAATTAATCTGAATACTATATCACTTTTAAGTGAAAAGCGCCAACTTGATACAATTTACTTTTTCACATTTTCGTTGACAAAAAAGATTTGCCTATCGTAACTTTAAATTAAAGTAGTTAATGCCCAAATGGATTTGCGAAATCTTAGGGGAATTTCGGATATGACACAAAAACTATTTGTCGACAAAAACAATATCATCCATGTTACCTGCCCCAAATGCGGCAATGAAAGGGATAAAGATGTCTCATTATACCTCAACCTAAGCTTAGACCAAGCAATTCAATTCAGATATAACTGTCCATGTGGGCATAAATTTTCATTATTGATTGAACGAAGGCAATATATCAGGAAGAGCGTAAATTTAAAGGGTGTCTTGATCTGCAACCGGCACAAATACAAAATCCTTGTTCTGGATATCCTGATCATGGACATTTCAAGATATGGACTAAAAATCAAGCTGATAGACAAATTAAATATTGAAAAAGGCCAGAAAGTTGTGATCGAATTTCAGCTGAATGACAAGTTAAAATCAAACGTCACCAAAGAAGCCATCATCAAGAACGTGATATTTCCCTCTATCGGCGTAGAATTTCTGTCATTTGACCATTACGACAAATTTGGTAAGTATATCCTGTTTAATTTTGGGGATCTGTAGACCCGGCCCAAATACTTCCCAAAAAGGTTTCTTTGTTTTCTTGATATAGTTTGCAATCGTGTCTTGTGTTTTTTGATTTTTCGAGATATTTTATTTTGTATTACTTATAACATTTGAGGGACAATGGACGGAGAATCCAAGAAAAGATCCAATACCACAAAAACCAATCTGCGAAAAGAATTTCGTTTCCCGGTTCAGGATAGGGATGATTGTTGGGTCATCATTGAAAATAAAAAATACCCTCTTAGCGATCTGAGCTACTCTGGTATCGGCATCAGTGTACAGTCGGAAGTCGCTTTCCAGATCGGTGAATCCTTTGGGGATGTCTTAACTGACTGTACTCTCAATGTAATGGAATGCATTATTTCCGGGATGAACTGCAAAATAGCGCATATCTCACCCGCTACAAACGACTTGATGGTGTGCGGTCTGAGCTGGTTGAATCCCAGACCTGAAATGCAGCAATTATTGGTTTCTGCCATTCAACGTCTGAAAGCTGAAGACTTTAACGAAAATAATTCCAAAAACAAGTGATTTCATAATTTATTTTTCCAATATATCCTTTTTAAAAATTATAAGTTCCATTGATTACTGCATGTTTCTCTTGACAAGACGTAAGTCCCTATTTTAATCTATACGGTAAATTTTACTTTTCTATTTTTATGTAAAATTTTTTAATTTTTATGAATTGGAAATAATTTTTAAGTCAATGTCTTTCATTATTTTCAACTGGCTAAAAAGGGATACCTAATATGGACACAGTAATTGATGAAAAAAGCGCAAAAAAAATTGAAGCGGTATTAGAAAAATTTCTTGATGAATCCGGTGCAACCTATGCCCTGCTAACCGATTTGGGAGGGAACCTGTTGTTTAAATCAGGCGAAGAAGATATTGACGGTGACACTCTGGCGGTGCTGTCGGCAGCCAATTATGCTGCCACCAAAGAAATTGCTACCCTTATTAATAAGGAGAATTTCTCTTTACTTTTTCATAGGGGAGACAACGAAAATATTCATTTTGCAAAAATTGCTCAGGATGTTCTAATGATTATTTTGTTTAAACCGTATCTCTCTCTTGGACTATTAAGACTGAAAATTAGCGATATTCAAGAAGAACTTTCAGATTTGCTTGGACCCTAATTATGGCAATAGTAAATTTAAAAGAAAAAACTATTCAAGTTAAAATAGTGTATTGCGGCCCAGGCAGAAGTGGTAAAACAACTAACCTGGAATATATATACAACTGGTTACTTAAAACCCAGGGGCAGACGACGAGTAAACTTACTTCCATCAATACCAAAGGAGACAGAACACTGTTCTTCGACTTTTTTCCTATCAACCTAGGAAAAATTGCCGGTTTTGAACTGAAAATCCAACTCTACACCACCCCGGGCCAAGTGAAATATGAAAGCACTCGCAGACTTGTTCTCAAAGGAGTTGACGGTGTCGTATTTGTTGCAGACTCACTTTTATCAAGGCAAGAGGCAAATATTGAATCGTTTCAAAATTTAATAGACGACCTTGAATATCATCAAATAAATCTTGATGATGTCATTCTCACTTTTCAGTGGAACAAGCGGGATCTTGATGAGAACATGATCCCTCTAACGAGTGTCGAAGACATGGAGGCACAGTTGAATTCAACGCTCAAGGCGCAATCATTTCCATCCAGTGCGATTACTGGAATGAATGTATTGAAAACAGTAAGACACTTATCTAAAAAAACCATGGAAGCCGTAATTGAAAAAACGGTTTCTAAACTTTAAAAAGCTACAAACAACGGGAGTAAAATGGATTATAAGACGCTGAAAGACTGCCTTGGACCTTATCTCAATAATAATTCCTCTATAATTCCTGAAACCCGACGAGTCATGGATTCTCTGGATACAGAAGATGCCTTTGACAAAAGAATGCTGTTGGTACTGGGAAATATACTGAAAACATTCGAAACTACGGAATACTTTAAAATCATAATCAAAGAAATCTTTGGCAATGATGATTTTTTCTCTGCCAAATCTGTCCACCAGACCACCAAAACCCAACGTCTTAAAGAAATCCTTGAAAGAAACAAACATATTGAAAGAAACAAACAGTTTAATCTGAGCATCCTTCAGACCTACATGGAAAATATCTTGAGTAAGCAACTTCTTGAGATCAACATCAAGATCGAAGAAAATCAAAGGATTCTTCATAATCTTGGAAATTCGAATCAGAATCAGAAGGCCGCTGAAAAAGAAAAAATCAGCTACACCAACTATCTTATTGTTGAAAATGAAAAGACCCGATACACTATCAGATACGATACTGCCATTGAACTGCTCAAGATAAAGAAACGGGCTGCTGATAAGTTTTTATCTGAACCGGTCATCCCATATAGTAAAATAACTGGGTTGAACAGCAGAAACGTCATAAAAAAAATTGTTGGCTATAATATTCCCAAAAACCAACCGCTTTATAATGTCAGCTACAAGCTGAACAACACTGTAGACAAACTGTTTGCCATTATTACAAGAAAAGCAAACCGTTTAAATATCCTTTTTGTTGATAGCATCGTGAATGTTGAACCGGTGGAAGCTCAGGATATGGGGAATTTCGCTAAAACATTTGAAGGCAATTTCAAAACGTTAGAGGTTTAAACCATGTTTACCGGGACATTAAAAACATTCTCAGTAACCAATCTGATGCAGATGTGCTACAACGACAATAATACCGGTACGGTTGAATTCACAAAAAATAATACATCTTGCGCCAGGATGGGCTTTAGCAATGGAAGGCTCATGTATGCGAAACTTTTGGGAATTGAGGGCATAGAGGCAGTTAAGCAATTGACATTGCTTCAGGATCTTAATTTTAATTTCACCCCCCAGGCTCCCCAAATGGGAGCCAATATCAAAACGGACATTAATTTCCTGCTCTTAGACTGTTCCAGGTATATGGATGAATGTGTTGAATATATTGGCCGATTGAAGAATCTGTTTCCAGCCAAGTACGCATTAAAAGGTGCCAGATTTTATCAATACGCACACAACTATTTTGCTTCTTATGATCTCTACCATGTGAAATATTTTGAAGTGTATGACCAGACAGATATGACTGTTATTTATCAGGATAAAAATATCGGAGCCAGGATTGAGATTTTGTTTGAAAACAAGATATTGACCAATGATCTATTAATGTTCATGGATGAAAAGGATATTTTTTAATGATCCCTAAATTTGACATGTATTATGAACACCTTCACGCCAGTTTTATCCTTTTTGACAATTATCTCAAATTTCTGAAAAACGAATTTTTCAATGGATTTATTCTGGCGGAAAACAATAACAACAGCACATATTTTTTTCTTTTTGAAGGAGAACTTCAGTCTGCTTTTTCCGTATCAGGGAATCAGACTGAAGCCGAAATCCTTTTAACCCATGATTTTTTTATTCCAAAAGATTGCTATATATCTACCTATCGATGCCCACACAAATATGTGGATTACTTCTCCAGATTCCATGCGGCAAAGCTTGTTTACAACAATGTTTCTAAAGATAAAATCAGTCCTGAAAAATTATTTGAAAAATTTAAAAAAGATCAGTTTGACGGATTTATTGAAAAACATGGAACCCAATCGTCTCCAAAAAAATCCTATGTATATTTTGACAAGGGAGATATAATTGGCGGCCTTTATCTTGATAAAAAAGACGGGATTTTTGAGAGCGAACTCAACATTGATCTGGCCAGGGAGAATATAACCAAATCATTATTCAGCATTTATACACTCGGGACTCAAGTTCGGGACCAGGACAAGGAAAGAAGCTTGATCATCGATTGTTTCCAAACCATTTTCCAGATGATGGAAGCCCGTACCAATCCTTCCGATTTTTCACTGCTATGGAGGAAATCTGCCATGGAACTGAGCAATAGATATGGATTTCTTGACCCCTTGATCGGAGAATTCCAATACAAGGGCCAACAACTCCATCTGTATGAAAAAACAAATATAAAACCTGCAGCTCTTGGAATGAATGAACTGGTTTATCGTATTGCTGAAAGGCTTTCCATATCAAAAAATGATGTTAAAAAAATAAAAAACAACTACTCAAGCATATTGGCAGCCTATGAAATCAGAAATTAATACCACTCAGATATCCACTTTCTTCAAAGAAAATCCTTTTGTAAAAAGTGTGACCATCCAAAATAAAAAAGGAATATTTTATCACCCGGATATTCTGTCTGATAAAAAAGCCTTTTTTAAACAGGTCATTGATGAATGCATGGCTAAATACCCTGAAAATGCGGACTGTTTCATGATAACTGGCAAAGAATACATTTGTATCTGTAAAAGAAAACAGACTATTTATATATGTGAAACCGACAACCATATCAGCGTTTCCCAGGTAAAAATGGAACTTGAAAATCTTATCGAAGGTCAGCGGAAACAGAGCAAACTTTCTAATTTTTTCACATCTTTCTTTGACTGATAAGGAGGGAAATTTATGAGTAACTGCACGATTGAACTATTACCGACAAAAGCGCAAATCTCTTTAAGTCCTTCGGAATGGAATGTAATTGCTATGTTTCACAGATATCCAGACCTTAACACTATTGCCCAGAAATTTAACATAAATGAAAAACAATTGGGGACTGTGCTAGACAACCTTCAGATAAAAAAAATTGTTCGGGTGATTGATTTGGAACAAGGGCAGGACAACGTATCTGTTGAAATCCCATCTTTCTTCTGGGAAAGCCTTGAAAAGGAGCTAACCCATTCTGTCGGACCGATCGCATCCTTGTTGATCGATGACAAAGTGCGGGAATTTAGTCAGGACAAGGCCCATTTCCCCCATAACATGGCCTACAGCCTGGTGGAAAAGATTGCAGCTGAAATCGGTTCTGAATCAGAGAGAAGCCAATTTCAAAAAAAAATAATGACGCTGATCAAGCAGTACTTATAGACCGGATAAAGATCAAAGCATCTATGTGGTGCCTGATATTAAAAAAAGGGTTAATTAAAACATTAGGTGGTAAATATGGCGAACACAATTGATGTCAATAAGTTAAAAAATGATGCGTTTAATGCAATAGATGCGTTATTCAGTGAGGATGAGGATAATGAGCAGTTTGAAGTTGAAGTTGAAGAAGAAGAACCTTCTATTGAAGAAACACCCCCAAAGAACAAACTGATTGTGTCATCCACTGACGATTTTGCCATACTTGATGAGTTTATTCTTGCATTGGACTGGGAATATTCAGAAGCTGAAATCATAAGATTTATTCAACACCTGAAAAATATTGGAACAAACAATCCTGATCCCTATAATCAGGCCTTAATCAAAATGTTGAACAGTATCATTACCTATTTGATTGAAGCCAAGAATAAAGCATTTCCTGGAACCTTCAATATCTTGTCTGCCTTAACCACTGTTTTAAAAAAAATCAATTCCCCTGATTTCGATTCTATGCTGACCAAATCCGAAGTGAGCAAAGCATACCAAAGAGTAAAAAATCTAAAACGCAATATTTTAGATTATAATGCAAAGCTGGCAGAGAATCTGAATACGGTAGAAGACTTCATGCCCGTGACTCGAAAGAAAAAAGGAGGACCTACTCCTGAGCCGGCCGAATCAAAACCTGATGCGAACACCTTTCAAAGTAGCGATTCTATAGAAAATGCTGATATCTTTTTAGAAAAAAACGAAGGGATCAAATCATCGAACGATACTTTTAAACCCGCAGAATCTGAACAGATTGAAGCCAAAATAATTGGCCGTCTAGACCAGTATGAACATCGGCTGGCATTCCTGGAAGAACAAAACAAGACACTGAGGCAGATCATCACTGATCAGAAGGAAAACAGTGAGATCGTTCAGAACCAGATACCAAATACTGATATTCATACTGCTCCCCAGCCAGAAAATTTTAAAATTGACGACTTCTCGGCTGAACTGGAAGCCTTTGCACCACTTGGCAAACCAACCCCTGAAACGATAGACGTGAATGATATACTCCTTGATAAACCGGAGTTCTCTATACCACTTGATAAGACTGAACTTGAAACGATAGACGTGAATGATATCTTCCATGATGGTCTGGAGACCTCTGAGCCACTTGACAAACCAGATCCTGAAACGGCAGGCGCGGATGATATCTTCCATGATGGTCTGGAGACCTCTGAGCCACTTGACAAACCAGAGCCTGAAACGGCAGGTGCGGATGATATCTTCCATGATGAACTGGAGGCCTTTGCGCCATTTGGCACACCTGAACCCGAAACGGTAGACGTGAATGATATTCTCCTTGACAAACCAGAGGCCTCTGAACCACTTGACAGACCTGAACCCGAAACCATGGATGTGAATGATATACTTCTTGACGAGCTGGAGGATGAGGAGCAAGAATCTGACAAGTCTATGGCTTCTCCTATGGAAGAGACAGAACCCACAGATGAGTCTACCAACCCTGAAACTACTGTCGCTCAAATATCTGATGAAAAGGAAGTAGCCACGTCCGATGAAGAATCTTTAGACGAGCTTGATATTGAAGCTGAGCCAGAGATTACCGGATCTGAAGAATCCAACGAATATGTTCAGCTTTTTAAATTGGACGAGGAGGACATAGCGATCCCGGTTGATTATTTCAACAATCTTTACAAATTGCCTACCATAATCAAAAACCAGATCCATTCAATGGAATCCATCCGGCTTGGAGAATTATCTTCGTTTTTTCAAAAATTATCAAAAAATATGAAAGGCCGCCTCCAGGATGTGCCAGAAAAAGAACTTAAAAAAATTTCCGCCGAGGTCACCCTTCTAACCGAAGATAAGACCGATTATCAATATGCTGTATTATGCTCATGTGAGGACCGCTGCATTATTATTCCGGTATCTGACAAGCATAAAACCAGCACGATGATTGCCGGTCACAGAAATCCTGTGGAAAACAGACTATCCCAATTCAGTGTCGAAGTCGACGATGACATTATAATACCTTTAATTATACCTTGTTAGCTTGCATATGAATCAGACAAACCCGATTATAGACCAGACACTATTTGATTTAAAACTCAACGAGGCCGAACTGTATACTGAACAGGGTCTTCTGGTAGAGGCCGATAACATTTATAAGGAACTCCTGGCGGAACTGAAGGTCCTTCCAGATTCAAAAAATACGGCCTTTCAGATCAAACAACTCGAGTCACTGAGAATAAATAAAGGCAAGGACTCCAGGGAAAACATTTCAACAACACCCCACGCTCCACAAAAAAAATCAGATGAGGATCTTTACCTTGAAGCCACTGCACTCAAAAGTATTGAATCCTATAATGAAGCCATAAAAAAATATAAAAAACTCATAGATCGTAACTTCAAACTTCACGACCTCATTTACGCCCTCATCGTCTGTTACAAAAAGATGGGAGAACAGAAAAAAGCTGAACGATACCTGTCGTCCCTGATCAAGGATTCGGGTAGTACGTTAGACAAAAAGGACATCTGCCATTATTTCCTATCATTCTTAAATGAAGAAAATGCAGACTATGTCACCGCTTTACAATTGCTGAATTCAGTCAGGTCTCCTAATAATTTTCATGATTATTTCAATCGAAAAAAAGCCCTGGAATCAAAAATTAAGGGAAGAACTAAATTTGACTACCTTTTATCAAGTCAGCTGATCGGCAAAAATGATCTGAAAAGAGCCCAGAACCTTTCAAGAAAAAATCGAAAATCAATCGAATATGTTCTGATTCATTCGTTTGACCTGCCCGCACATGAATTGGGAAAATCTCTTTCCATGTATTATGGATATCCTTTTATCGACCTGAGCAAAGAATCGGAAATTCATAATGAACTTTTCAGTAACCTGAAATATGAATATCTGAAAAAAAATCATTGGGCACCCTTGTCCAGATCTCTGAAAGATGGAAAAATCAAAGTGGTGATTGATAACCCGGACATGCAGATCCAGCAAGATATAAATAAATTTTACATCGGTATAAATCTTGAATTTTTAATTGGTGTCCGGGAGCATATTGATGATTACATTGACAACCAATTCAGCAAGCCGACCTTACAGGATGAAGCACCAGAAGAAGATGTGACTGATTTTCTGGATGGAATTTCCAACGAATTTGACGCCAACTTTGATGACGATGACGACGAGCTGGAAGATGTGCTCCTCGTTGATAACAAGGTGATCATGTTTGTAAACAAAATGATCATGGACGCCACCCGAAAAAAAGCTTCCGATATACATATTGAGCCGTCCACCCACTCAAGGAATGCAAACATCCGCTTCCGAGTGGATGGCATTTGCCAGCCATACATCAAAATACCGAATAGTTTCAGCCGTCCGGTTATCTCTAGACTTAAAATAATGGCTCGGATGGATATCACAGAAAGGCGAAAACCCAAGGACGGAAAAATTAAATTCAGGAGTAAAAGTACGGGGGCCATCGAGTTGCGAGTCGCAACGATTCCCACTTCAGGCAGCAAGGAAGATGTCGTCCTTAGGCTCCTTAGAAGCGGGAAGCCTATGTCCTTGGATGATCTTGGTATCCTGGACTATATATCGAACCCTCTACTTAAAATCATCCAAAAGCCGCACGGCCTACTTTTAGTTGTCGGACCGACCGGATCCGGGAAAACGACAACACTTCATTCTGCACTAAATGTCATCAATACACCGGAAAAAAAAATATGGACGGCAGAAGATCCGGTAGAAATTGATCAGGAAGGCATTCGGCAGGCCGAAGTTCACAATAAGATTGGCCTTGATTTTTCGACGCTTCTGCGGTCATTTCTCAGGGCAGACCCAGATGTCATCATGGTCGGGGAAATGCGAGACATAGAAACAACAAAAACTGCTATCGAAGCTTCATTAACCGGGCATCTTGTCTTTTCGACGCTTCACACCAACAATGCGCCGGAAACCGTTACCAGATTGCTTGAGATGGATATTGATCCGGCCAATTTTGCCGATTCCCTGCTTGGTATTCTTGCCCAACGGCTGGGTAGAACCCTTTGTACTTCTTGTAAAGAACCCGAACCGAATCAGAAAGCGCAAACAGATAAACTCATCTCAGAATTCGGTAAAGACCCGGCAGGGATAATCAATCGATACCGATCTGATGATACGATCATTTTTCAACCCAAAGGATGCCCTGCCTGCGATAATACCGGATACCTTGGCCGGATCGGATTCCATGAATTCCTATTGAACAATTATGATATCAGGCAATTGATAAAGGAAGGAGTTCCCACTGAGCAGATCAGAAAATCGGCCTTTAAAGCGGACATGTGCACATTAAAACAAGACGGCATTTTAAAAGTATTCAAGGGGCTCACAGATTTGACTGAGGTAAAACGAAATTGTATTTGATGTTCATTTAAATGAATAAGGAGATATATTATGACTATAACATGTGATAAGTGTGGCGCCACCTATCAGATTGATCCTGAAAAAATAAAAACAGACACCATCAGGTTTGCCTGCAAAACCTGCAGTGATTTTGTAATAGTAAACAAAAATGATCTGATTGACAAATCTGAAAATTCTGAACTCACCAGCTTCCTGGAAACTCAGGAAACCGAAACTGTTGCGCCTGTTTCAAAAGAAACCAAAACAAAAGGGGTAGGGATCCGGACAAAAATGTTTGCCCTGCTTATTATCCTCATTGTAGCGTTTGCCGGTCAAGCCTATTACCTGATCATGCAATTGAATATAATGACGGATAGATTCGGGCTGCAGGGAACAAATATTATCAAGGAAATGGCTGAACAGGAAATCATGAATACTGCCGACTCTGTTGCCAGTCAGGTGAGCCTTTATCTTGAGTCCCATCCGGATCTTACCAAAGAAAATTTCATGACGGATGGGCATTTTAGGAATATTGCCATTCAACCTGTTGGGAAAAAAGGATATACCGCATTATATGAAAAGGGGAAGGAGGGTAAATTTCGAACATGGGTACATAAAAACCCAAGGATTACTGCTCCATCTTTGGATGACATGTCCAAACTTAAAGGACCTTTAGGAGCCAGTTTCCCCGGGTTCTGGAAAGTATTGACGGGAGTAAACGGAACCATACCCTCCAAGGGGTACTATCGGTGGCAGGAAAAGGACCAATCTTTCAAGGACAAATACATGGCCTGTGTCAACGTCAAAGGGACTGGATTTTATATTGCCAGTACCACTTACATCGATGAATTTACCCTTCCCATGCAGAGTCTTGAAAATAAGAGTAAAGAAATTGCCAAAACTCAGAGCATCAATATTGCCATTATCATTTCGATTATTTCGATCGTGGTTGCCATTATCGTGTTCATATTCGGCAACCGGCTGACATCGAATATCAAGTATCTGTCCGAAGTTACTGACCGGATCAGTCTTGGCGATCTGGATGCCCTTATTGAAACCCGATCCAGCGATGAACTCGCTGTACTGACTGAATCCATTTCAAGGCTCCAGCAGAGTGTAAGACTGTCAATCAAGCGACTTCGGGGATAGCCCGTTAAAACAATCGGTTTGAAGGCTGGCCTTTGGCCAGCCAAAAAATCGTTGTTATTTTTCTATTCGATTATTCTAAGGAACAGGAAATAAATATTTCTTTTTGATAAGGCAGTATTCCGTTATTGGCTTTGCTTCTTATCATAAGCGTTTACGCGAACCGTAAAACTCTGAAGCTTCTGGAGCTGATCTGAAAGATCGGAAAATACGAGCATATAGGGTACAAAGGCCCCGGGCTTGATGTTTACATTGGAACCATTGGCACCCTTCTTTATGGTTAATGCCGCGTTGATATCGGTAATAGTGCCTGTTTTAAGCATTTTATCCGGAATGATGTTACCACAGAAAGCAAGCCCGGTTTTGACTTCTATCTTGTCTTTGGTAATCAGCGCTCCTTTAACCTGGATATGGCTGTAGGAAATGGTTGAAGGATTTTCCACTATTCCGGTGATAACAAATAGTGATCCTGCAGTGGAATTGGTTACAAACCGTCCAGTCACCTTTTTCTGATCTGGAACAGGAGCAGAAAATGTTTTCGGAGGTTGCTCTTTTTTCAAAATTTTTTCTAAATAGGGTATTTTAATATCTGAAATAATAGGAATCTTGTATCCAGTCATCAAGCTTGCAATAATGGCACCGCCAACAATAAACAAAAGAAGGGAGGGCAGCAGGATAACAACAGGGCTGAATTTTCTTTTCTGCGTGACAGCACTACCGAATTTAACCAGATCTTGTTTTTCAAATTCAGTTTGGCCGATCGCGACAGGAGCGGCTTCCTCAACAGACTCATCTTCCGGAAAAGGGGGTTCAGGATCAGGGTCCCGGTCAAATTCAAGTTCGAATTCAGGATCATCTTCTTCAACGCGTACCAGCTCCGAAGGGCCTGCATGCTCAGTTATTTCCATATCAAAATCAGGAAGATCGGTTTCATCCTCATCAAATTCGTTATCATCTTGTTCCAGTCCTAAGATGCCTATGTCCTGTTGTTCCACTCCTCCTGAAGTGTCTATGTCCTGTTCCAGGCCTAAGGTGTCTATGTCTTGTTGTTCCACTCCTCCAGGGGTGTCTATGTCCTGTTCCATACCTATGGTGTCTATGTCCAGTTCCAGTCCTAAGGTGTCTATGTTCAGTTCCAGTTCGGGCATATCTACATCCAGAGATTTCAACTGACTTGCATCATTTTTGGATTCTGAATCCGATTGATCTTGCAAGGGACCTTTATCTGGTTCATCCTCTCCTATACCTATGTCAGTATCGATTTCAAGACCCGCTAATTCCAGATAGCTGAATTCAGATTCATCCAGATCCAGACTGGGAAAATTTTTACCTGATTTTACATTCATAGCACCGCTTGTTCCAAAGACAGGGATATCCTGGCCCTCAATGTCTTTCGATTCCGCTACCGGTCCTTTGTTTCCTTTCATCAAGGCGATTTCAGCATTAAAATTAGAATCTGAAAAATCTCCTTGAGCCTCGACTTTTTCCTGAACAGGCGGATAAATTATAAAAAAATGTTTGCAACGGCTACAACGAACTTTTGTACCATTGGGCTTCACAAGGGATTCATCAAGATTGAACCGTGTTGAACAGCTATAACAGGTGATAACCATTATTTTTTCCCTTATTCCTATAATTTTAAATTATAGTTTTTTAGAAGATTCTTTCTTCTAATCCAGTTCATAAACAACTAAAAATCCTTTTTCAAGTTGAAACAATAGTAGTTTAAATCAATTTCTACCTCACGACAAACATGTTTGTCAATCAAACTGTCTAAAAAAATAACAAATTACTACCTTAAAAAACTAAATTTTTATTGCATAAGTCCCTTTTCATTGTCTATATAATAAAATAAAGAAACAAGATACTCAAAATTTTATACAAAATTTCCGAGGATTTTGATAAATGGCACATCAAACCAATACCTCAGTCTACACGCATTTAACAAATCGATTAAATCGATTTCCCCAGGGCGCTACGCCCTCAAAACTTTTGGATAAAATTTTAGCCATGCTGTTTTCAGAAAAAGAAGCTCACCTTGTTTCTTTGGTTCCAATTAAGCCTTTTACTACTATAAAAGCAGCTAAAATATGGAAAATGAGTTTGTCGAAAACTCAAGAGGTTTTGGATCGTTTGGCATCCCGGGCTATTTTAGTAGATATAAGTCAAAATGGAGAAACTCAATATGCTTTACCTCCACCCATGGCTGGTTTTTTTGAATTCTCGTTAATGAGAGTGCGTGCTGATATAGATCAAAAAGTATTAAGTGAACTCTTCTACCAGTATCTGAATGTGGAAGAAGATTTTATAAGAGATCTGTTTACACTGGGTGATACTCAGCTGGGGCGTGTGTTTATACATGAACCTGTTTTGTCCAACGACCATGCCATCCACGTTTTGGATTATGAGCGGGCATCACAGGTTATAAAGACAGCCTCTCATATGGGTATAGGCACATGTTATTGTCGGCATAAAATGTCACATATTAATAATGCGTGTGATAAACCCATGGAAATCTGCATGACATTTAATACGACTGCCGCCTCCTTGATCAAGTACGGACATGCAAAATCTGTGGATGTAATAGAAGGTTTGGATCTTTTGGACCAAGCCTATGAATCTGATCTGGTTCAATTCGGTGAAAATGTCAGAGAACAGGTTAATTTTATCTGCAATTGCTGCGGGTGTTGTTGTGAGGCAATGATTGCAGCCAGAAGATTTGCTATATTTAATCCAGTACATACTTCCAATTTTATTCCACAAATCAATTTTAACACTTGCACAGGCTGTGGTAAATGCGTGACCATTTGTCCGGTAGAAGCGATGACATTGGTATCTGCCAATGATCCTGAACACTTAAAAAAGAAAAAAGCCCATCTAAATAAAGACATATGTCTTGGTTGTGGCCTTTGTGTAAGAGCTTGCAAAGAAGACAGCCTTGAACTCACCCCTCTTTCCCAAAGGGTCATCACCCCATTGAATGGTACTCATAAAGCTGTGGTCATGGCTATAGAAAGAGGAAAACTTCAACATCTTATTTTTGACAATAAAGTTTTATTCAGCCACAGAGCGCTTGCTGCTGTTCTTGGCGTAATTCTAAAACTGCCTCCTGTGAAACAGCTTCTGGCAAGCCAACAGGTAAAATCCCGTTATCTTGAAACGCTAATTTCGAAGATGGAGTGTTCTCATCTTATTTAGCTAAATTAAAATTTATAACAAAGGATAGAATTTCATAATTTCCAATACTCATTATCCAATCAGGTTTTGCACTTTTATAAGGAGTTCTGTAAATTTATACGGTTTGAGAACATAATCATTGGCACCTTCATTAAGACCTTTAATGACATCATCTTTCTGGGCTTTGGCTGTCAGCATAATCACCGGTGTTTTTGATGCAAAGTTATTGGACGTCCGTAATTTTCCCAGCACTTCAAAACCATCCATTTTGGGCATCATCACATCGAGAATCACAAGATCTATTTCGTTTTCCTCATCAAAGAGATATTTAAGCCCTGCTGGACCATTTTCTGCCAAAATTGGTTTATATCCTTCTTTTTTCAAACTGAACCAAAGGATATCCCTAATCTGTTTCATATCATCTATAATAAGAATGGTTTTTTTATATTTCATGTTAACTCCTATTGATCGGCAGGTAAATTGTAAAAACGCTACCTTTTCCTATAATGCTGTCAACAGAAATACCGCCTTTGTGGGAATCCATAATATGTTTAACAATTGAAAGCCCAAGCCCGGTTCCTTCGATTTCATATGTATCTGAATTATCCACTCGAAAAAACTTCTCAAATATATGATTGATCTCATTTTTTGGGATACCAATTCCGGTATCTGATATACTGCATACAACAAGACCTTTTTGCTGCATAATGCTGATACTAATCGTTCCCCCCATGGGAGAAAACTTAATACTGTTTGCAATCAAATTGACCAGAACTTCCCGTATTTTGTCTTCATCAGCATCAATCAATGGCAACCCTTTTTCAAAATCAGTAAAAATGTCGATATTGACCAATTTAGTTTTAAAAACAGCGATGACGGAATTAACAATATCTTTTAAAGAAACAGCCGAGTAATTCAGCTCAAACTTTCCAGACTCAATCCTGGATAGATCAAGAAGATTTGTAACAATAGTCGCAAGCCTGTCTGTTTCATTGTCTATCACCGATAAAAATTGTTCCCTGGTTTGATGGTCATCCGGTTCAACCTGAGTTAATAATGCCTCACTATATGATTTTATAATGCTTAAAGGGGTTCGCAGTTCATGAGAAACATTGGATACGAATTCTGATTTCATTTCATCAAGCTTTGTCAGCCTTTCAATTTCTTTTGAGGCGGACATATCCCTAAAAATGAAGATAATACCAATCGTATTTTTATTTTTATCCGTCAGAAGAGATGCGGTGATCCCGACCGTGATATTCACTTCTTTGTAGGGTGAATGATTTACCATTGATTCAATAGCAAATCCTTTGCCAGCAATATCGGAAAACATTTCATCAATCTTATTTTTCAAGGTCCCTTTTAAAAATTGCTTATAATGTTTACCCATAACAGGACTTTTCTTAATGCCTAAAATCGCTGTGGCATTCCGGCTGACCAACGTAACCTCACCCTTCATATTGGTAGCCATAATTCCATTAATAATACTGTCTAACATATTGGTCATATAGACATTTGATTTATTAATTTTGGCATATAAATTTTGATTCTCTACAGCGATGGCTGTCTGGGAGGCTAAAAAATTTAAAATTGAACTCAGTTTTTGATTATAAATGGCTTTCTCAAATTCTGTGATAATGACCATAAATCCTATTGGATGGTTCGGGCTTTTGATCGGAAGAATGCTGATAATACACTCAGCATTTCGATCCTGGAAATCTGTTAAAACTGTCCATCTACCCTGTTTCATTATCCAATTGATAACTTTTAGATCAGATAATATCCTTTCCTCAAATTCTGCTACAACGCCTGAATGATGTGCAATTGAGAAACTCTCATCTTTTTCATTAAACAAATAAATGGTGGCAGATTGATAATTCATTACTTCTTTAACAATCGTACAAAAAGTTTCGAAAATATTTTCAAGATCAAACTGAGATATAATTTTTAAAGACAGGTCCTGAAATGTTTCAAATAGATCAATTTGATCGGTTAGGCTTAAAATGGTCTGGTTTAAAAAATTTTGGTCTTTTTCTAGAGGAATGGTTTTCATTTGTCTTCTTCTCCTTCATCAAGGAATTCAGTTGCCTTTTTAAATTCCTTTGTGATTTGAAGACTCATTTGTTTGATTTGATTCGAACTTAAGTCAACCAATTCAAATGCCTTTTTGTTCAGCACAGGCATTATATTATCTCCACCGCTTCCAATACCGATTCTTCGGCATAAATAATCAGCCACATGAACAATAGAGGCAGTTCGAAATGCATTTAAACTTTCAATAGGAGAATGATGGAATTCAACTGCTTTGACCAATGAAGGAGGAAGGCTCCATTTCCCAAGTAATAAAGCACCTACACCCGAATGGTCAAACCCAAATATATCGTTTTCTGCCTGTGAAATAGTAATATTTTTCTCTTTTGATAATTGAAGGGCCATGATAAATTCATCATGAAAAAAACTATCCAGAATCAATTTACCAAAATCATGAAGCAAGCCGCACATAAACATTTCTTCTGAATTTGTTATTCCAATGTGTTCAGAAATTTTCTTAGAAATGATACCGCATAATAAGGAATGCTTCCAGAAATCGTTGCGATCAAAAAGGGCATTCTCGTCGGATTTAGAAAACCGTTGAATGATTGATGTGGATAAAACAATATTTTTAATATTATTAAGCCCCAATACAACAATGGCATAGTTGACGGTTGTAATTTGTCTAGGAAATCCATAATAAGCTGAATTGGCCGTTTTTAATACTTTTGTGGCAAGTGACTGATCCTTGGATATGGCTTCTGCAATTTCAAAGGCTGTACTGTCGGGATTTTGAGTTAATTTGATAACATTGCTGGCTACTATGGGCAGGGTAGGAAGATTTTTAATTCTTGACAGTCTTTTTTTCAGTTCCTGGTTTTCCATAGCCCACATATATCAAATAAATAAGGTAATTAACTGGGGGATAACTAAATCCCAATGTTGGGATAAACTATTTATGCTCTAACTGATAATAAAACAAGCCGTTTTCAAAAGCAATGGAATTAACTACTTTTGTGAGGTGAAAATCAAACTATATGGTGTGACCAATTTTTCAGGATCGTACGACATCTTTGCCTGTCGAAGGCCTTTAATACCAAGGTCTTGTTCTCTATTGAGATATTGACATTTACTTTTTAAATATATGGCAGTTTCTTGATTAATCACCTGAGCTGCCCCTTTAAAATCCATACTAAATTTCTCAAACTGGATATCATATGTTGAATACGGTAATTGACTGAAAATCGAGAATGCGACGACCTTATTTCCAATAGTTAAGACAATTCCTTCTAAATCCAACCGGTCAAAGTGATCAAATGACTCTCGCATGGCACTAAACTCTTGCTCAAGGGTTTTTGAGGGTGTTTGGTTCTGTATATATAGACTTTTCGCAAAATCTAAAGCTTTATATTTGAAATCTCCTTCCAACCGGTGAACTTTATAATCTGGGTAGGAACGTTTAAACTGCGAAATCAAATTTCGTTTTTTATGAAGTTTTTTCCCGGTAAGCTCACAAAGCTTGTCGGCGTCATAAATATATTCTGAGTCATTACGTTCTTTCTTAACCAGATAATAGTCTTTAATTTTTGGAAATTTTTTCACATACTCTGAAGTAAAAAGACAAAAATTTGGACTCAGCCCCTCCTGAGTTAATTTCCTAGATAAAATGACAAGTTCACCCGGTGAGAATTCTTTGCCTAAAGGCATAAATGCGCATTGGGAGATCCCATCATATATTAAAAGCCGTTCCTGATACAAGGCCCAGGAAAACTTGCATGCATTCTGCCAGGCAAACAGGTTTGAAAAATTATACTCGCATGACCCAGGCTTAAATGTATCAACATAAGCGTTAACCATTTCCATGTCGTTTAAGGAGAACCTATTAAATGCAAAGCGTTCATGGCTCTGTGGGTTTTGTAAAACTGACTCTATTACAGCCATTTTATACCCCTTTATATTTTAATGGAATATGATCTTTAAGTATATCAAATCCCAGTTCCCTATAAAACGACGTGGTGCCTGGTTGAGCAATAACGCCTATCCAGTCAACATTATTCTCTTTTAATTTTTCTAATAATAGTTGAATAATTTTTTTCCCAATGCCTTTGCCCCTATATGCTTTTAACACTGCAACATCCTGGATATAAGCATCACTTACCATATCGGAAAGGGCACGCCCCATTCCAATAATCTTTTTTCCTGAAAAAGCCCCTGCAAACACTGCAGAATCTTTTACAACGTTATCTAAAAAATCAGAGGGATTATCATAGGAAGATTCCCACCATCCTGCTTCTTTGTAAAGCTGAATCAAATCCTTTTTTGATACGGATTTAATAATTTTAATTTTGAATTCAATTGAGGATTTTTTTTGCATAATTAAATCTTATTGGTTATGCATCATCAAACATTTTTTCGGCAAAATAAGGCATAACAAATGATGCTTCGTGAATTTGAGGTGTATAATATTTTAATTGCTTTTGAAAATCCTGGGTTATTTTTCGGCACGGTTTTTTTAGTTCCAGACCTAAAGATCCTAAACAAATTCCGATATGGCCGCCCGGATATGTGGGAACAAGGAAATAGGAATATGCCTGAACAGCAAACAATTCTTTTGTAATCTTCATCAGATTGGCAACACACTCTTTATGCAAAAAAAAGGATTCACCCTGTGTCGCAATTAATCCATTGGGTTTAAGGGCTTTTTTCAATCCTTCATAAAACGGTCGTTCGAATAAAGCCTCGCCCGGGCCTATAGGGTCAGAGGAATCAACAATAATTACATCATATCTGCCTTTTTGATTCTGAACAAAAATATTGCCATCTGCTATATGAACCCTGACTCTTGGATCATCAAACCCGCAGGCAAGGTCTGGTAAAAATTTTTTAGAGACCTCAATGACCGTTTCATCAATTTCACAAAAATCAATCCGTTCCACACAATCATGACGGCCAACTTCTCTCAAAATCCCTCCATCGCCACCGCCGATAACCAGGACATCTTTAGGATGAGGATGAGCAAATAAAGGAATATGTGAAAGCATTTCCTGATAGGCGAACTCATCAGATTGGGTCAACTGAATAATCCCGTCTAAAACAAGCATTTTCCCATGGTTCTTAGTTTGGAATAGATCAATCTGTTGAAATTTACTTTTTTGGCTGTATAAGACGTCTTCTATCTCAAGAGATAAGGATATCCCCGGCCACATTGGACAAATTTCTGAGAACCAGCCATCTATAATTTTACTATAATTTTTCATTTTTTAATATAGTATTTAAGTTAACGTCTGTTGAACTTTATCCCAATTTTGCAACATTATGTTTTATATTTGCTAAGATTACTGCCTTAAAGCGATCTGCATTTTATAGTGATCACCTTTAAAAAAAGATGTCGCAAATTCAGCGACCTCTCGAGGCTCATAAAATTTACAACTGAATACATCCAGGTAGACCCCATTTGATGCGTTTGCAAAATGCCCTGAAATTAAAGAGGTTTCGATAAGCTGTGTCATACTAAATCCCTCTACTCTTTCATCTTCTCCAAAATGGACCACCTGGCATTCACCAAAACGTTTCATATCAATCAGATCGCACAATTGATAAACAAATTGTTCAATGGTATTTGCATCTTGGATCATCTGAGGATCACATTCATATACATCAACAGATGTTAAAACACCCCAGGGATTTTTCTTTTCATACTCTTTTCTCCAGGAGATCGGATAGATCTTTGAATTTTTAATAATCTGACCCACTTCTTTTTGCTCGAAAGGTTTGGAAATAATGCCTCGATTTTGGTCAGAAGAAATGACAACATTTTCAGACTCAAAAGAATCCTTCATGGAATTGATGGCAACTTCCAGATCTATATTATCACCACAGGTAAATATATCCACAGCTGCATAATCGTGTTCTGGCCATGCATGCACAGTAAAATGCGATTCCGCAATAATAACAACCCCACTGATTCCTTGGGGTTCAAATTTATGAAAAGAGGAGTTGATAATGGTTGCCCCACTGTCTTTGGCTGCTTTTAATAATGCATTCTCAACCAAATTTTTGCTTAAAAGAATTTTTTCTCCACATTCGTAATATTCAATGGTCAGCTGTCTACCCAAAGCAAAAGAACCATCTTTTTGAGTATCGCCAACAAATTTTCTATTTTTTTCAAGCATTAACGCTGTCTCCAGTTATCAATAAGAATATCCGATAAATAGCCATATCTGATACATCTCCAAAAGCAGTAGAACAAAAAAAAATTACTGCGAATAAAGATAAATCCTAAATACTGAATTTCAAGGGCAGAAAAGTTTTAGGAATTTTCCCCAATTTTGCAAACATCTGTGGGGTTCCATATCCAAAGTAGAAAGGGTGCCGTAGTAATCATTTACATCAAACCCTTGATACTGAAGGAGATGGGATCCCACAGATGTTCCAGTTGGGTAAAAAAACATGACAATAAATTGGTACCTTCAAGAACCCACTAAAACTTTGCTTCCTGAAAATCCGTAACAAAAGCGGATTTTGCTTTGTAATTACTATTTTTATTGATCCCTGTCATGTTTTTTAGGTCTGACCTTTAGGTTATGTAAGATTGGGGGAATTAATATGTTTCCATCATTGAATTAAATCTTGCAAACTCTGTATCTGTCGGCTTGTTCTTTTCTTTTAACTTATTTATCATGGTATCGGCATTAAATCTTATATAAGGGTTTACTTTTAATTCATCATCCAATGTCGATACAACCAATTGTGGATTATACTTTTTAATATATTCATCAAAATATGGGTTGTCTTCTTCAATCGTTTTTGCAATTTGAATAGATTCGATTACATAATCGTGCCCCCCATACACTTTTATACCTTTTGGCAAAGAAATCAGCCGTTTTAAAGAATTAAAGAAACCATTCATATCTCCAGAAAAACAATTGCCAATGGTTCCATTAAATAAGGTATCTCCTGTTACTAAAAAATCATTAACCTTAAAGGTGACCGAGTCTTCGGTATGACCGGGGGTATAAAGCACCTCTAAAACCTCATTATCAAGTGATATGGTTTGATCTGACTTGATCTTTGTGCAGTCAATAAATTGGGCATCTGTTTTATTAAGAAGTGCCTCATTGCCGGGCATATGATCATAATGTGAATGGGTATTGGTAACATATTTAATTTGAATATTTTTCTTTTGAGCAAAAGCCAATACATCTTCTACTGCACCGGCATCAATAGCAACACCTTGGCTTGTTGAATATACAAAATACCCTAGATTATCGGTTGAATATTTAAATTGTTTGATAAACATGAGAACTCCAAATTTAATGGTTATAATTCACTACCTTAATAAGCATTGTTAATAGTGTTATGAAATATCCGGGTTCAGCAATCGTCTGTTATTACAAGATTGTTTCGGTGAATGATTTCATCATAATGTTTGCCCCCAAGACATCCTTCTATCTGAAATGTTTTTAATCCTTTTATCAAATTGATATCTGAAGACCTATAATTAACAAGGCCAGTTCCAATGATTTCATTAGCAGATGTTTTAAAAGAAACAGCAGCACCTTCTTCGAAATTTCCTTCTACTGCTGTAACCCCTATTGGCAGCAAGCTTTTCCCTTTTTCCCTGACCGCACGAACCGCTCCATCATCAATTATAAGGCTGCCTTTCGGGGCAAGCGTATATGCGATCCAACATTTTCTACTGGGCATCTTTTCTTCTTTTGGGACAAAGTAGCTGCCGTGCACTTCCCCATCAAAAAATCTTAATAAAGCATTTTTTGTATTCCCTCTTGCCACAATCATAGGAATCCCTGCTGCAGTCACCTTCTGTGCTGCCTGAATTTTGCTTAACATACCCCCAGTGCCCAATGTCCCTGGAATGTGACTTGCAAATTCTTCTATTTCTTTTTTTATGGTTGTCACTTTTGGAATCAGCTTGGCATCGGAAAATAGCCTTGGATCTTTGTCATACAACCCATCAATATCAGTCAGAATAAAAAGGAAATCTGCATCCATTAGAAGCGTAATCATAGCAGCAAGATTGTCATTATCCCCCAATTTAATTTCTTCTATCATTATTGTATCGTTTTCATTAATGATCGGCACTACTTTCCAATCAATAAGGGTATATAAGGCGTTTCTTGCATTAAGATATCGTTTCCGATTGTTTAAATCTTCACTCGTTAAAAGAATCTGGGCAACCTTTTTGTCATTTTGCGCAAAACTCTTTTCATAAGCATTCATCAACCCACTTTGACCAATGGCTGATATTGCCTGACGTTTTGGGATTTCATCCGGACGGCGTTCCATTTTCATTTTCCTAAGACCTGCCGCCATCGCTCCCGATGATATCAGAATCACCTCAATTCCATTGTCCATTAGAGAGCTGATTTGATCTGATATGGACTCAATGACCTCTAAATTCAAGCTGTTCTTTGCGGTGATCACATTACTGCCCAACTTCACAACAACCCGCTTTGCATTAATCAATCGCTGCTTCGGCATATCATGTCCTTAACAAAAATCTTTATTTAATGATTTGTGTGTAAATGGTTTTCCAGTTTCACCTGTATAGTCTTTTACCATCTGTCCATTACCAATCAATCGCCATTGGTAAATCATCAACCCTTCAAGCCCCACGGGTCCTCTTGCATGAATTTTATTCGTGCTGATACCGACTTCAGCACCAAGGCCGAATCTAAAGCCATCAGCAAATCTACTACTGCAATTCCAGAAAGCATCGGCAGTATCTACATGATCCATAAAATCAATTGCACGTTTTTTATCTTGAGTAACAATCACATCTGTGTGACCTGATCCATAGCAATTAATATGCCCTATCGCCTCCTTTAACGTTCTAACAACTTTGATCGAGACAATGTAATCAAGATATTCTGTTTTCCAGTCTTCAGCGGAGGCAGCATCAACTTCAACAATAGCACACGTTTTGTTGCACCCAAAAATTTTCACACCCTTTTCTTCTAATTTAGTTTTTAAAGTCGGGAGTACATCTTGAGCCACTGCTTCATGAACCAATATGCTTTCTATGGCATTGCATACGGCCACATATTGGCATTTGCTGTCTATGGAAAGATCAATTGCCATTTTATGATCAGAAAATCGATCAATATATAGGTGACAAATTCCATCTGCATGTCCTAAGACAGGGATAACCGTATTGTCCATGATATATCGTACAAATGCATTGCTGCCTCTTGGGATAATTAAATCAACTGCTGTTTCCAATTTTAGCATCTGATCAACATCGCTTCTGGTTTCTAAAAGACCCAACCAACCATCCGGCAACCCTGATTCGATTCCAGCCCTTGAAATAAGTGATGCCAGGATTTGATTGGTAGCCGAGGCTTCACTACCCCCCTTAAGCAATACAGCATTCCCGCTTTTCAAACAAAGCGCGGCAATCTGCACCAATGCATCTGGACGGGATTCAAAAATGACACCAATCACACCAATGGGCCGGCTGACCTTAAAAAGTTCAAGTCCCTTATCAAGTTGGGTTGCACATATTGTTTTCCCAACAGGGTCTTCCAATTTTATTAAGCTTGCGATACCTTCGCATGCTTCTAATATTTTTGCATGGTCAAATTTCAGCCGCTTCAGCAACGGGGCATCGAGATGATCTCTTTGTGCGTGTTCCAAATCACTTTCGTTAGATTCAATAATGAGATTGATACTGCCTTTTAAAGATTGAATAATATTTTGTAAAGCAGTATCTTTTATCTGGCTTGAAAGCGCTGACATATCAATGGCAGCACTTTTACATTGGGAAGCTAATTTATGAATATCCATTTTTCTATCCTTAAACATTATATGCCGATTTTCAGTTTCCCATAAACTTAATCGAACATTTTTTAATCAAAATTTATTCATCTATTATATTAAGATTCCTGTCAAGTGTAAAAAGTCTCTTGGCACAAGACTATGAGTTAAATTCCTTGTCTATGGACAGGGGGTACTATATTCTTTTTATTTTAATATGGGCTGACATTATCTTTCCATATATCGGCACAATTAAAATTTTTTTTGGCATTTGCTATAGAGACTAAAAATATAAAACATTTGCCAGGCTGTAGAAACATGTTTACAATCTAATATTAATGATAAAAGAGACAAATCCTACACCATAATAGGAGGAAATAATGGCCGATAAAGGTACTCAGTTAATTAAAAATATCCCTTTTTCTACACCGGTAGATATAGTTGATCTTGTAGATTATGAAGAAGGAAGGGTTGTCAGTAGAACTCTTTCTAGCAAACCTCACATTAATATCACATTGTTTGCCTTTGATAAGGATGAAGAAATCAGTGCCCACACTTCACCCGGAGATGCAATGGTCCAGGTCCTTGATGGTGAAGCACTTATCAATATCGATGGTGAAAAAATCAAAGCTGTACAAGGCCAAGTCGTTGTCATGCCTGCAAATGTACCCCATGCTGTCAGTGCCAGTTCTCAGTTTAAAATGCTTTTAACAGTAGTAAAACAACCTGTTAGTATCGGTGGCATGTAGTTTTTTTGTAATAATCAGAGTTTATTTATAGCAATTGCCAGAAGGGTTTCCCAATTTAGCAGATGGTTATAAAAAGGGTGTGCTTTTCACTAAATTTTAACGGACGTCGTGCCCGTTAAAAAACGGAAATTAGTCATTTTATGGCGTCCTACCAAAATGCGTATTTAACGCCATTCTAATCATCACGTTTTTAAACCATCTGTATTGCCCATAATCTAAATGCCTAAGGCACATCTGTTAATGATCCTATGACTTCTCTTTTTCAAAGCGATACGACCGGCATATGGCTTTTGATAAAATTTAGGGTATAAAATGATACTGGCATTTGATTGATTAGGTCTTAGAAGTTTACTCAAAAAAATATTGGCGCTAAAAAATAAAATCAATCCGATTCCATTTACCCATGGCATATACGGACTGTCACTGCCAGCTATTAACAACCCAACAACCCACACAGCTCCAGAAAGCCCAATTAAACATTTTTTATATATTGTGTTTTGAGTTTGTTGCATTCTTGATCTCCTTAATTTAATATTTTCACTATTTGTTTAAAAAACTAAACACACGAATTAAAAAAAATCTACCTGTATTCTCGACAACTCCAGATAACCTTACCGATAATTCTTAACTTATCTGTTTCTTCTCTTTCCAGGTAGATGGGTTCATAGTCCTTGTTATCACTACAAAGAACCAACTTATTGGGATGCTTTTCCAGTCGCTTTATTAAAATCGTATCTTCTACACCTACCGCATAGATTGCGCCAGCAAGAATGCTTTTTTGAGATTGATCAATAAGGACTGTATCGCCCTCTTTTATTACCGGTTCCATGCTTTGTCCAAACACTTCCATGGCAACCATATTGTTTGCAGAGCCCTTACCTGCCAACCATTTTGTCTGAAAAGACAGGTAGTCTGTTACATTTTCTTCAGACTCGAAAGATCCCGTTCCAGCCGACAACCTTGCGGCTACTTTTGGGACATATTTAAATTCAACATCGCTCTCTGATTGTGTGTGAATAAACGCATTCCCAATACCTGTCTCAATCCATTTCGGGTTGAAACCAAATTTTCTATATAGTTTAACAATCCATTTATCCGGAATTTTATTATTGTTTCTCGCGTGTGTAATTCCGGATCGATTAATTTCAAGCTCTTTTGCAAGCTATGACTGAGAGCTGATACCTGTCGCATCAAGAATCCTTTTCATTAATGCATCTATTTTATTCTCAGGCATGTGATCCTCGTTTAGTAATGTGTTTATTTTCTTTTTGACACACCTGATTAAAAAATGCAACACATTTTTTCACCAATATTATTTGGAGCGATTAGGATACCAATAATTTAAAGATAAGGAAAAGCCTTAGGAAAGATGTATTTTAACATGTTCTAGAAATTCATTATTAATAAAATTGCGCCTGCGTTGGCACTTGGATTTGCCTGGACTTCCAACCTCATTCCATCGAATAGATAATCATTAACATTCGAATTAGTCATACTCAGTTCTATTTCACTTTTTTCATAATGATACACTGCATTAAAATAGGTATTCTTCCAACTGGATTCTAATTTAACTCCATCCATTTTTAAAATCGTGTCATCATTCCCCCCGAAAACCAAAGAAAATTTGAATTCAACATCTTTTGTGTTCCTTTTATCGGCATTTATCTTGCTTTTTACCAGAAACCTTGAATCAGAGTCATCATTTGATGAAAAGCTATCAAGGTTAAACACATTATAAAAAGTATCGGTTATGGGTTTTAGTTTACCACCAAAATCTGACGAGTTAGCGCTTTTAATAGTTTTCATACTGCTTTGGCTTAAAGACTGTTTAGTATTAAACGTATCACTATTGTTAGAGATACCATTATATGAGATTGCCATCGACTCAGGATCAATATTGGCTGAAATAGCCAAAATATTGGCTAAAACAACAAAATTCTGATCAGGCTGATATTCTATATCTTGCGCAGAAGATATTGATGTAAATATCATCATCATTAGGGCGAAAAGAATGAATCCAGGCAGGTTTTTTATTAGGTTAATTGTTAGTTTCATGAATCTTGCCTCCATTACTGTTCTCGATATATTTCTTTTTATCTAATATTAACAGCAAGAAGCATGCAAACGGGTCATTTTTTAGCTAAAAAAGATTGAAATCCCCTTTTGACAAGGGGTTCGATTTCATAAAAAATATTACTGATAAAATGATTACCTCGCTTCATGATTATATTTCATCACCTTATTGACATTTCACTATTTGGATATAGACTTCATCGCGATCATTAAAGAGTCATGTGCCACATTGCTCATGATTTTAAAATGTAACGTTCAACAACGTTAGAAACGGTATCAAAAAAATTTTAAGGCCTAAAAGCCTATTTTATAATTCTAAATCTGTTATAGTTATTTTTTTAATTAACTGTATCTGTTTTGTTGAGTAGAGCTAAAGTATGGTATCAGTAAATTTCAATATTTAAATAACTGACAAAAAAAGGATAATAAAATGGATAAAAAACACGAGATGATATCTTTATCAAATGCTCTAGGCGCCAGAGAAATTTTAAAAAGATATCTTACCCCCACACCGCTGCATCAATACCCAAGTCTGGACAGCCTTGTCGGCGCTAAGGTCTTTATTAAACATGAAAACCATAATCCCACGGGTACATTTAAAATACGGGGCGGAATCAATCTTATGCACAAGCTTAAAACAATTGGAATAAAGGGCGTGATTACCTATTCTACGGGTAACCATGGAACCTCTGTTGCTACGAGTGCTAAACTGTTTGGTTTGAAGGCAGTTGTGGTTGTTCCAAAAAATTCAAACCCTCTTAAAATTCAAAGTATAAAAGATGCCGGTGCCGAACTGATCGAATATGGGAACGATTTTGAAGCTGCCGGCAAAAAAGTTAATCAGTTAGTCGATGAACGTGGTCTGTATTTTGTTCACCCTGCAAACGAAGCACACATTATAAATGGTGTTGCTACAGAATTTATTGAAATTATTGAGAAGGTTCCTGATATGGACACGATGATCATTCCAATCGGTGCAGGCAGTGAAGCTGCTGCTGCCATAACCGTATTCAAACAGGTTTGCCCCAAAATTGAAATAATAGGTGTACAGGCGGAAGCAGCCAATGCCGCCTATCTGTCCTGGAAGCAAAAAAAAATTGTTTCAGCACCGAATTCAACATTTGCCGGTGGGTTTGCAACCGGGTCAGCCTATGAAGTACCATTTTCATTGTATAAAAATTCGCTTAAGGATTTTGTGCTTCTTAATGAAGATGAACTGTATCAGGGGATAGCACTTGCAGCACACCATACCAGAAATCTTACCGAAGGTGCAGGATCTGCCTGTTTAAGAGCAGCATTGAAGATTCGAAACCAATTGCATGGTAAAAAGGTTGTAATCCAGATGAGCGGGGGAAATGCATCCAGTCATGAACTACAAAAAGCCATGACTCAGCCGTGCCTTGAAACTGGTGTTGTTTAGTAAAACTCACACCCAATACAATAAAATTGTTCTTATGCTTTTAAATTTCTCTCTTGAATGGTATTAATATATTCTTGAAGGGTATACGATATCTTTTAATTCGCATTTCCTGATTATAGCCCAGCAAGCCAATGCGAAAGGAAATTATTCAATGGATGAAACAGCAAAATTATTAAGCATTAGCAAAACACTCGAAAAATTAATAAATCATACAGTCGATGATATTTTTAATACATTCTCAAATCAATTTTTAATAGCGGATATTTCATATATCATCCCAGCAGTATGGGGTGTAGTAGAAAATGCTGAATTGGATGACATACAAAAAATAATTCATAAAAAAACCAGCAAACTTGTGGATGATTCCATTTTGGCATTTTCGATCAAGGACATGAATGATTCTCAAGCTTTTGCTATAAAATACCTTGTCAACCGGGTCATTATTTATACCATAACCTATAGAGTTGAAATGACGAAAAACCAAATATCTGAAGACAAAATTGAGGCAAATAATCTGTTGATGAATTTCCCTCCTTCTGGGAATGCTTAATTTGTGAAAACTCAAATTTCATTTACTGCCTGGCCATTAACCAGGGTGGTGAAATTAATTCTGATCGTCAATGCCGTAATTTGGCTGATCACAATTTTATTATCCAAAATCGCCAATAGTAACTTTTTATTTGTCAACTTGGCCTTAACGCCCTATTCAGTTTTTTATGACTTTCACATCTGGAAGTTGTTTACATATATGTGGCTTCACGATATCCAGGGATTTAATCATATTCTGTTTAACAGCCTTTTTTTATGGATGTTTGGCGGGACACTTGAACAAAAATTAGGAACGAAAAGATTTATACAGCTATATTTAATCTGCGGTATTGGGGCAGGCGTTGTTGTTTTGGTAACCGGGTTAATTCTAAATCCTTCAATTATAGTTGTTGGCGCCTCAGGAGCCCTCTACGGACTGGTTGCTGTGTGGGCCATAGCGAACCCTCAAAAATTGATCTACTTGTTTGGTGTTTTTCCGGTAAAGGCAAAATACTTTGCATTGTTTCCAATCGGCTATGCTTTTCTGGATTTTCTTGTCGAGGGGTCTACTGTGAGTCATTCCGCTCATCTTGGTGGTTTAGCCATTGGTGCCTTGTATATTACGGGTTACTGGCATCCCGGCATGATAAAAGACAAGATCCTTTATTTGTTTTTTAAACATAAGTTAAAAGGGATCAAACAAAAGGAAAAAAAGAATTCTCAACAAAGAGAAAAAAGAAAGCCACCGCCTGGAGGCGGCTATTGGAATTAAATTTAAAGGAATTAAATATTTACTAAAACTCTTTAAAAAGCATTTAAACCTTTCTGCTCTATTGATATAGCCGTATTAAGGCGATTATCATTTTTCCCCAATCAATTTTTTCATTGTCTGCATCATATCATAACTCCCTAAATGTTTAATTTTACCCAATTAGGTGTTGGGAGAAAATAAAACAAATGGTGCGGGCATTATTGCCAATTGAACAGGTTTGGTTTAAAATGACGGCTATGCTTAACATGAATGGATTTTACTAAAAGGATATTGTGAAAAACCATCAATTGTTCATTAAATGCCTGAATATCGGACCATTTGAAGTCAATACCTATATTGCAGCTTGTCCGCAAACCTTGGAGGGTATCATTATTGATCCAGGTGGCGAGGACGAAAGAATTATTCACATTATTAATAAAAATAACATCCACCCTAAATATATCATCAATACCCATGGTCACCGTGATCATGTACATTCTAATGTATCATTATCAGATATTTACAACATTCCAGTCTGTATGCATGTTGACGATAAAGACTTCTTTCTAAAAAAGACAGAGCATCAGGATATTAAGATAAAAAAGAACTATGCCATTGACATAGACCTTCACCATTGCGATGAGCTACAACTTGGCAATTTCAAAATTAAAATTATTCATACACCAGGTCATACGCCTGGATCAATCTGCCTTTATATATCCAACTGTCTTTTTTCTGGAGATACGCTTTTTGTCGGAGGCGCAGGACGTACAGATCTGCCTGGCGGGGACCTTGATGGACTGATTCAGTCTATAAAAAACCAAATTATTCCCCTGCCCCCGGACACAATTGTATATCCAGGCCACGATTATGGAGATACACCTGTTTCAACTATAGGACGCGAAATAAAAAAAAATATTTATATTACAGATTTTATATCCCCATAATAATGATTTTAACTATCATTCTTTCTTTTAATCCTTTTCATCTATCCGCATAAAATTCAATTCACATCCTTATTTATGTCAACTCATCCAAAATGATTTTTTATTCTTTAAAATTTTATCTGGTTCCAGTCTTAAGTGCTATTGAAAACGCTATACTGCCTTTGCAAATCCGAAATGTTAAAACGATTATTGCTATGGGAAAGACCATGCATCGCTTAAAAGAAACCAGCCTTGGAAATCTGTCAAAACAAGGAAACAACTGTAGAGTTTCAAATTTCTGATTTTGATAAAACCCTGATTCTGACAAGTGGTTGAGTGGAATATACAGATCAAAATTATTACAAATGATCCATATACTATTTTATTTCAAGGTTGATTTTTCTGTTTTTTTTGTACATATTAAGTCAAACATATTTTTAATGGCCTGGATACAAGGGACAGCTAATATGAAAAAAAACAATCGAATGATGTGGCTCACCCAGACAAGTTTTATTGGCTTTATTATCTGTATTTTTTTAATTGCAACATATTGGATGGTAATACATTTCACCCAGAATGGGACGCTTGCAGCTTATATTAGCGGCTTAATTTTCACAATGATAGTTTGCATGTCTATTGTTTTGGTTGTGCTGATTCCAAAGATATTTGGTACTCAAATAGATAATTTGATTGCCGGGACCCATCAAGTTGGGAATGGTAATCTAAGTATTGAATTTGAGACAAAAGGCAAAGGCCTTGTCAGCCGAATGGCTGAAGCCTTAAATCAAATGATTCGATCATTGCATGCGACACTATCAGGTGTTGCCGGGTTTATCGAATCCTTAACGTGTTCATCAAGAGAACTTGATGATGTGTTTCAAGAAATGTCCTCCAATGCAGAGAAAACCTTTAAAAAAACCGACCGTGTCGCAGCCCTTTCAACAGAAATGACCAATGAGATGACTGCAGTTGCTTCAGCCATGGAACAGTCTGCAGAAAATGTTACTCAGGTCGCAGGGGATATGGAGCAGATGAATGAGGCAATTTCTGAAACCTTTTCCTTTGTTGAAAAAACAGAGAAGTCAATCCAACAGGCTGTAGAACAGACACAGCGGGCATCCGGGAAAATAGATGAGCTGGGGAAAGCTGCCAGTGAAATTGGTAATGTAACAAGCACTATTCATGATATTTCTGCCCAGACTGATCTTTTAGCCTTGAACGCAACCATTGAATCTGCAAGAGCAGGTGAAGCTGGCAAAGGATTTGCTGTTGTGGCAAGCGAAATAAAGGTCCTGGCCAATCAAACAGCACAGGCAACCCAGAATATTGACAATAAGATCAACGATATTGCAAATGCAACCCAGGAAACTGTGGACGAAATCAGTCAGATTTCTGATGTCATCAACACTGTTAATGAAACCGTATCTTCAATGGTTGGTATTATTGAAAAACAGTCTCAAACAGTGCAATCAGTTACTGAGAACGTTCAACAGGCAGCCTCTGGTATTCAAGTTGTAAAAGATAATGTTAATAAAAGCAGCCAGGCTGCAAACCAGATAGATGGTGAGGTAGATGAATTATCTACACTGACATCCGATCTTAATCAATTTTCAAATAAAATCAGGACCAATTCTAATGAGCTGAACAAATTGGCTGATAAATTCAAACGCATTTTTGACGCCATCGAGTTTGGAGAAGCAAAGGCCATGTCTTCAAAAGAGAATGCCAAAGAAATGGTTGAAAGGGGATTGAATTATCTGGAGCAAAATGGGAAAGAAACTGCTCTAAATGCGTTTAACGATGCAAATGGTAAATTTTCACAAGATGACCTGTATTTGTATATCCTTGATTTTGATGGCCTAACCCTTGCTCATGGTGCCAATTCAGCTTTGATTGGAAAAAATCTTTATCACGCCAAAGATGAAGATGGTAAACCTTTTTTTAAGCAGATGATTGATGTGGCAAAAGACGACACAACTGGATGGGTCAAATACAAGTGGAGCCATCCGGAAACAAAGCATGTGGCCCAAAAAATCGCTTATGTATCCCGCGTACCCGGGGAGGATCAGGTCATGGGATGTGGCGCCTACGACTGCGATTAGAAATTTTTAACAAAAAATCTCAAATTTTCCGACGGCGCCCAATTCAAACTACTGACATTTGCCAAGTCGTTTTCCTGAAATCTTTGTCGTCATTGCCATGCCAGATACATTTACAACAATGGTTCCGTCAAAAGTGTCACCACTATAAATCATCTTTCCCTGGCTTGTCATTTTCTGCCCTTCTTGAGTACATTCCATGTCCCAGGTAACCGTTGTACTCGTTTGTTTGATGTTGCTGATTTCGCATTCCTGGGTTTCCATATTTTTTTTAGGGATAGGATCCTCATCGGTCATACATTCAACAATCGTCTGAGGAGGAATTGCTCCTGCTGGCATTCCCGGCATTTCAACAACAGATGTCACTTCATACTGTCCTGGATTAAAATCAAGCCCAAAGCAGGTTGTTGAAAAAAACAGTAAACACCATGCCGCTACAAAACTTAAACTTACTCTAGTCAACATCATTTTTCCTCTCATAATTAATATTAAAGTTTTCACTTGAGTAATTTATCATAAAACGTTGTTATTTAGAAGGAATAATGTTGCAATATAGGCAGGGTAAAAGATAATACCGATGTTCATGATAGTTGTTTTGATATGAGTTTTATATCTGCATAAAACTTTATCATCTCTTCTTTTGTGAGACCGGATTTACTGAAACGATACCGATTGTGGCACATAAGAAGATTTTGAAGAGGAGCCATAATATCAAGTGTCTGAAGATGATGCCCAATTCTTTCAAGCCATAAAAAATAGGTTTCATATGGATACTTTGGAAATCCTTTTTGAGTTAATATCTCTTCTATTAAATGAAAAGATACCTTATGGGACACACTATTTTTTTCTTCTAAAGATTGTGTTTGCAATTTTACTTTTTTTATTTTATTTGATTTTCTCAGCCTGAAAAATAGTATTAAAATCAGCGGGAGTAACAGCCAGAGACCAAACCGATTCATCAAATCCGCCCCTGTTTCGTGCCTCAATTGTGATAGTTTAAACCCAAAGAATGAAGAAAGATCCATTAATAACGATGATTTTATTTCCAGGCTGTCCATTTGTAAAAAAGATGGGGGTGTGGTATCAAAACTTTCCCATTGACCATTAATATAAACTTTTACCCAGGCATGAGCATCTCGCCGCCGCACAATCAATTGATTCTCCAAATGAGAATATTCATGGGCAATGAACCCAGTTGCATATCGTGCAGGTATTTTTATTTGCCTTAAGATAAGTGCTGTCGCTGTAGCAAAAAACTCACAATGTCCTGACTTTGTCTTGTAAAAAAAATTTTCTAGCGGTGTTTTAAATATTCCTTTTCCTTTTAAATCCAGAGAATAGGTATATTGAGATAAAAAGTATTGTTTTACAATATCCAGGATCTCTTTTTCAGATTTGTTTTTAAGCGCCAGTTCTTTTGTTATCTTTACAATTGCCGGCAATTCATCTTTAGGGATGAAATAATCCTTCTCCTTTGGCGCTTCGTCATACGACTGATTATCTACATATGAGACAACACTTTTGATCAAAGAGGGCACACCCTCTACCCGAACGGACTGCAATAAATTCTTTTCACAACCACCAGCACTCATTTGAGAAAGGCTGACAACCCCTGCGGGCAAACTTAAAACAGCTTTATTCTGTTTAGGTCTGGAATAAATTATCATTTTTTTAGTATTTTTTTGATCTGGATTAATTTGCCAGTAGGTACTACTTTTTTGAGGCGTTATACTGGTGAATCCGGATCTGGCAAACCAATATGAATTATTATATTGGTTATAGGATGCATTATGAAGCAAATATGCTTGACCTGGGATGTAATCTTCGAATCTTACCCTTAAAAGGATTTTTCCAGACAACTTAAGTTCTCCAATTTCACCTAAACCCGTCGCTGTTTTAAATGGATTGGTATTATAATAATCAGCATAATATTCCATTATCAATCGATTAACTGCCTGGCTTGTTTTGTAAATCCCTTTATGTCCGGCATACCCTGACGCAGCGACTAAAATCATACATAAGGCCCATATATACAATGGGACTCTTTTTGTTCTCACCTGCCACAATGCCCAGACAAAAAAGAAGACCACGAATGAGTAATAAAAAGATCCAGTTGGATTAGCCATTCCGGCAGAAAGAATACATACAAGGCTATAGATATAAGATACGTCGATTTGTTTTGCTTCATAAAACCGGATCTTCACACTTTTCCTGGCAATAAGAAAGAAAGAGTTGGTATCTATTTTACCTTTGGAAGAAAATTCCTGGGCACAAACAATTGGAAAGAATACCAAAGGAAGCCATTTTAAAATTGTTTGAAAAGCTGTTTGTGCTTCAATGGTTAATGCAATCACAACAGCGCCGGCTAAAAGGACTGTACTGGTATCAACAAATTTATTAAAATCAGACGGCTCAAACTCAAATTTAGTTTTAATTGAACGAGCAATTTCAAAGGAAACCGCCAGGAGAACAGCGATCCAAAGAATTTGCACCTGCCACCCCCAGAAAAGGACAACTAAACCCAAATAGAAGCGAGGTGATTTCATATGCGGCCCAGCTCTTTTTGGATTTGTCCGATTTGAACCACTTTAATATGGGATAGTGAGTTTATATCCTTTAATATTTTTTCTTCTATTTTGATTTTTTCATTTGTCATCACAATAACAAACACTGGTACCTGCGCCTGTTTAAATATCTGATAGATTTTTTTATGACCATCACACCAGTCTAAAAAAACACAAATAGAACCGGAAAATTTTTCAATATTCGCCTCTAAAGCCGGCACAAGGTCGATAATAGTTTTATTTTCAATAGGTTCTACACAGGCTATGATCTCAAGCATCTTCTCAGAATGGGCAAGCCCCCTGCCCGATGAAAACGTATATACCTGATTGCCTACAAACATTAAATCAAGAATTGATTCATGCGTCTGCATTGCGCTGATATAGGAAGATGCAATACTGACTGCCTCTTCAAAAATGATTTCATTGTCTGAACTGGAAAATGTATCTAGAATGAGCGCATGCCTTACAAAATATTCATCTTCAAATTCTTTAATCACAAGCTCATTGGTTTTGGCAAAGGTTCTCCAATGGATATTTCGCAATGGATCACCCGGCCTATACTGGCGCAAAGACATAAATTCATCTGAATTTCCAATAGATGAAGCAAGGCTGATCCCTCCCGGATGATATTGTCTGGTAGACATAAGCTGTGGTGTTTCAAGCTGATACCGCTTTGGCAATACAAGTAACTTTTGCGGTTTTTTAATGGTTAACAACCGACAAAACAATCCTAAAACGTCTGGCCTGGCTAATGTTATGCTTGAAAAATTAAGATATCCCCGATAATCAGGACGAAAATCTGATCGGATACGGATGGTTTCACCTGCAGGCAAGTCCGGTAGTTCAATGGGAAAAAAATGAGTTTTCTGATTTTTTTGAACCATCCACAACCACCGATAATACATGGTTTTACGATCCCAAAAATTCCGAAGGTGCTCAAAAGGTTCTTTTTTTGACAGCAGTGTTTCAAAGTTAGGTCTTGGATCGGTAATATCCTCATAAAGGATAAGCCCTTTTTGGGATTCTGATGATACATTTATAATTTCAATTTCATAAAAAACCGTGTCATTTGTTGTCACGTATTCAGGAAGGATACGATTGACTCGCACTTTGAATCTTAACGGTAACACGCTTAAAAAAAAGGATGCAGTCAAAACAGACATACAAAATGCAAAGGCCTGGTACACTGTTGTTTTAAGGATACTAAACCCGAATATCCCTGAAAGAAATATTGCGGTTATCACCATTACACCAACCGGTGTAAAATGTCGTTTACGCCAACGCCTTACATCATAAAACCATTTATAGGCATTATATAAAAATCGCTCAAGCATACCAGGTTTATACCGGAACCGGGATACTCTTTAAAATATCTTCTACAATTCTCCTTGCCGTAACACCTGAAAACCTGGACTGGGAATCCAGCATCAACCTGTGGGCAATGACACTAACAGCAATTTCCTGGATTTGATCCGGAGTAACAAATGTCTGGTTGTCAAAAAGTGCAAGGGCAGATGCTGTCTTCATTAGGGCAATGGATGCTCTCGGGCTTGCACCAAGGAGAACCCCTGGTTTTTCACGGGTTTCATTGACAAGATCCACAATATATTCCTGCAATTCCTTTGAGATATAAACCTCTTTCACCATCTGCTGCAGCTTTGAAAATTCTTCCCGGCTGACACAGGGCGTAACCTTGTGAATCGGGTGGTTGTGTTTTTGGCCGGACAATACTTCCACCTCATGATCTTTTCCCACATATCCAAGTTGAAGCTGCATCGCAAAACGGTCCATCTGAGCCTCTGGAAGCGGATATGTCCCCCTGGATTCAATGGGATTTTGAGTGGCAACCACAAAGAACAAATCCTCTAGACCCAAAAGGTTCCCATCAATACTCACTTGGCCTTCAGCCATGGATTCAAGTAAAGCAGACTGGGTTCTTGGCGAAGCCCGGTTAATTTCATCGGCTAAAAGTATATTGGTAAAAACCGGTCCTTTATGAAGTTTAAAAACCTTTTGAGATGGATCAAAAATTGAGACCCCCAAAATATCAGATGGCAACAAATCCGGTGTAAACTGAATCCGTTTAAACTCTGCATCAATGCTTTTTGCCAATGCTTTTGCAAGGGTGGTCTTTCCTGTTCCAGGATTGTCTTCCAAAAGGATGTGCCCACCGCTTGCAAATCCGGCAAGGATATATCGAATACATCTTTTTTGGCCTTTAATGACGGTCTCTACATTTTGGGATAAACGATTGAAAATATTTTGGGCCCAGAGAGTGTCTGATTCTTCCATATGATTTTCCTTTGAATAAGAACAATGATGTAAGGACTTTAAATTAACATGTTTTTTAAGCTTCTACAATAAAAGTAAAAACTCACCCGCAATTCTCGGTAACAAATAATTAACACATTTTAATCACTGTAAATTCTTTGGTGTGATATTAAATAGGGTCTATTAAACGTTGGGTACAAATTCTCCTGAAGAACAGATCTAATATCTTTTTCTTTTCTGATGGGTTTTACTTCAATCCTTGACCCAGGTATGCCCATCTTGTCAATGGCGCACTTAGAAAGGCTGTAAATATTGTTGATGAAGTATTCTGACCATTTTGGGAGGCTAATTGACGCAAATGGTCTCCCTCTTGCTCTATCAAGGCTTCAAGGGTCGACTTGACACCCATGGAATCAAATATAGATTAAACAGTTCTCCTGCGAGTATCAAGCAAGGACAGAAGACCAAAACTAAACAATAGGAATGATTCGGGTATAGGAACTGATGTGGTAATCTGTCCTCGGCCCGGGTTAGTAGGGTGGAAAATTTGCCATCCCGCCCCTGTGTGTCCAGTGATGAACGCTGTAAATAACTGGTGGAAATGGAGCACAGAAGAGGTGGAATCAATTTGAGATATTAATTCTTTGTAAAATGATCCTGTCAAAAAAAAGGCGTATCCCTTTGAGGCAGAATTGCCATCGGCTAGGTTTTTCTGAATCGACTAATTATGATGGAACGTCTCCACCAATAAGATTGGAACAATATCAGGCAGCGCAACAAAAAACCTGGACAAAATGAAATGCACATTGTCCAGGTCGAATTTCCTCAAGAAATCATTCCGGATTATCTTTTATTCTGTCTTCGGAAACCTGTAACAACGAAAAGTCCTAAACCAAGCAAACTTAAAGATCCTGGCACGGGGACAGGACTACCCACAACCTCGATGCTGCTGAATTTTATGGTCGTTCTGGGATAGATATCGTCAGAGAGGACAAGATCTTCTCCATAAAAAGTCATCGCTGAACTTTGAGGATAATTTTTATATATGGTCATAGCCACATCAAATTCTACAAGTTGATACGCCATATATTGCAGTCCAAAATTATAGACTCCAAAATGAGGGGAGGGATTTGCAACAGAAGCGTCGCCTCCTCCATACTGAAACCACAGATTTTGAATGACCTCTGGAGACAAAATGAGAATAGAATCAGGAAAATTTGGTAATTGGTCTATGATTTCAGTTTCGTATGTTATCTCAAATAAATCAATGGTCTGACCAACAAGAGGATCTGGAATTGAGATGGGGTTGTCAGGGTCTGTTCTATCTAAAACTTCGGCCACAGTTCCTCTGACGAGCTCTGTTGCTAAATAGGCTTGAGCACTGCCAATCGTCAAAAATATAGCAAACAGGCAAAAACAGGAAATCAACTTCATCTTTTTCATAAAAGTACTCCTTCATACATTGTTATCGTAATCTCTCATCCACTTAAGTAGTGCTATCTTCATCAACCCCCATGGTGTTAGGTGCAAATAGTAAAGCAAGAAATATACCTTTTTTTATCACACTTAAAAAACCTTAGCTAAAGTACTGTACCGATTTAACTGAGCGGCTGTATTTGTTCGAATTGCTAAAAAATAATCACTACCTTTAATACGACCAATTTAGCAATAATCAGACCCTTGGTTTAAAAATATCGAACACAGTGATCAGTGTTTGTTAGAATACATGCCTAACGACAATTAAATTCCCGAAATGTAAAACCTTAAAAAAATGGTATGACTGTCTAAATCACACTCAAAAGGAGAGATTTGGATGGGAACAGTCTACTCCCATATAATTTATTTTCGATTCTCCTTTCCGGGTTTGGGGTTATTTTTTTAGGTAAAAAATAGTGTTATTTTCTAACCAGAGAGGGATACACTTCGCTTCACATTCTCTTTGGAGATAAAAAGAATAATTTTTAAAAA
>JAAEKY010000523.1 GCA_024227235.1 Desulfobacteraceae bacterium
CCATTGTATCACCAATATATCGGATAGTTATCCCTTGGCTTAGACAAACAATATTTCTACAGTTCATTTTATGGTGAATCGGCGTTTCTTTTCATACAACAAAAGTTTTTATTCTGTTTAAGTTGATTTGCGTACAAAACGATTATATGAGTTGCATTTGCATACTGATGAATCAAGCCAAAAAAACTGCGGCTGCGGGCATATGATTTACCATGATTCAGAACACGACCCTACATCTCATATACAAAGCATGGAAAAAGCTTGTGAAGGCATATCTTGCCGCATTTGTGACAAGTCTGGCGATGGGGATGGCCCTGATATACCTTTTGGATATTGATCCCATGAAGCTTTTTTCCATTTCAACCAAACGCCTGTCCTATGTAAATCCAATATTTGAGTTGGGCTCAACAATGGGAATCAACCTGGGTGTTTTGCTGTTTCTCTGGAATGCAACCGCCGCTTTGATCACCATCTCGTTTCTCCATACCGGCTTTTTATTCAACCCCAATAAAATCAATGAATTCCCCAAGGGCATTAGAA
>JAAEKY010000524.1 GCA_024227235.1 Desulfobacteraceae bacterium
ACAATACGATACGCTATATAGTGGCAAATGGGCCCATCCGGCCGCCGAGAATTGCTTGCAGACACCTGAGCTAACCGGATAGGCATATTGATGTTTTTAAAAGCTTCCTCAATGATTTCTTTTTCCCGATAAGGTGTGATTGCTTCTTCTGTTTTAAGTTTGAATTCATTATCTTCTTTTTCTGAATGGTTAGTGACTAATAGCCAGAATCCATCTCGTTTCCCAGCTAAATGCATCTTATTATCGTCTACAACAACCGTTGCTTGATAGGTACGTATTTTATGCTTGTGGCCACTTTCTTGGCGATCCACATATTTTATACTTAAAGTTACATCAACAAAACCACTTAACTTGATCTTGTCAAGCCTTTTTTTAAATTTGGCATAGGTGGGCTTTCTCTGCCGAGATTTTTTTGCCCCAAGTAATTCCAAGTTTAAGTTGGTTACAAATGTTCGAAAATTCGCAACAGCTTGTTGTCTTGCTTTCTGCTGATCTTTGAATAGTTGAGGATTGAAGCAAAGGATATATCGGCGTTTTCCATCGACTTTTATCTCACGGCAATATGTATTTTCGTTAATTTTCTTAAACTCAGGTAACTTATCCACCTGTTTATCAATTTCTTTAGGATCTAAATCAGGGAAAGTCGTAAAATCTATTTCCGTAATATTTTCTATCTGATTTTTATCCATTGCTGAAATATACTTGATACCGTCTGCTTCCAGAAGACTAAGATTATCATCAGAAACCATTCCCCGGTCAAATACAAAGGTGATGTGTTTAAATTCTTTAAAATCAAATTTGTTTTTAAGACTGTCAAGAAGCCAATTAATGGTTGTCGAATCCGCAGTGCAACCTGGTAGGACCTCCCAATAAAAGGGAAGTCCGTTTTTGTTAACGATCAATGCTAAGACGATGTGGTTCTCATAGCCGCCTTTACAGTGTCCCCATTTCATTAATTTACACTTTGTACCTTCGAAACTCGTGCTGGACAGGTCATAGAAGAGCGACTTCATGGACGTTGAATCAAATCGGTTAAGTTGCTTAAATAAATAATTGCAGATTGAATCTTTATGACTTTCAATAACCGATAGTTCACGAAAAATACGAGATGGATTGATTTCACTGGGATTAATGTCAAGCATCCAAGGTAAAGCAGTCTGTCGAAACCACTCAGGGGTTTTTGATTTAGCGGCAGGGTCGATACAGCGGTTTATCGTAAGAATGCGGGCAACTGTGGCAATACTAACGAGTCTTTTCCCGTCATTTTGAAAAACCACGTCTAATCCCCACTCATCCCAAATAGCATTTGCAATCGCGGTGTCAAGGTAAGCATAATGTTTCTCAACGCAAATATCTTCAAATGATGTCAAAAAACATTCTGGATTTTTTATAG
>JAAEKY010000525.1 GCA_024227235.1 Desulfobacteraceae bacterium
CCAGGTTGCTGAGATTCAATTAATATTGCTGCAAAATCATGCCATCAAAATATCAACGAGCGAAGTAGAAGTACTTATCAATAATTTCCTTTTTTATCTAACTGCGGTTCACCAACAAAATAATGATCTCATTAAGCAATATATCGAAAAACAGGGCGGTTATATTTTGCACTTAGATGCTACCTGCGAAGGCGATAGCCCCAAACTGGTTTCAAGTATAGATCCTATCTCCGGCTTTGTTCTGTATTCAGCTAAAATTAAAAGTGAAAACAAAGAGGATCTCATCGGATTTCTTAAAGAAATTAAAAACCGTCTAGGAGTGCCGCTTGCTGTTGTTTCTGATATGGCCAAGGCAATTAAATCGGCCGTAAAGTCAGTGTTCGGAGATATCGCCCACTACATTTGTCATTTCCATTTTCTGCAGGCTATTGGGCTAACACTTTTTGATAATGAGTGCTCAGCGCTACGCAAAGCATTATCAAAGGCTGCTGTGGCCGGTAACCTTAAAACGATGAGACGCAAAATGAGTAATAAATTTGACGAGCTGCCCATTAGTGAAATCGAAACTTTTATAGAAAAACCCGAACAATTCGGCAAAGCTCTGATTGCATCGCAACTTTCTGTTTATTATTTAATTGTGTGGATTCTTGACTATGGCTCCAATGCAGACGGTTATGGTTTTCCTTTTGATCACCGACACC
>JAAEKY010000526.1 GCA_024227235.1 Desulfobacteraceae bacterium
ATCAATTTGACTTAGTTGTTACTGATTTGACAATGCCTAAGATGGCAGGCGATGAATTTTCCGCACAAATTCTTAAAATCAGAAAAGATATACCAATTGTTCTTTGCACAGGATTCAGCAAAACCATTTCTGAAGAAAAAGCAGAATCTCTTGGGGTTAAGGGCTTTTTATCAAAGCCGATTGCGCTTAAAGATCTTGTCAGAAAGGTGCGTGATGTGCTTGATAATAATTGAAATTACAGCGTCATTACAGTTGACTCAAGTGTTGACTAATGGATTATTATGGGTTCTTTTTTGCCAGTGCAATAAAATGCTTTTTGTTTATTTTTTTTAGAGTTTTGTTGTGGGTATTATAATATTTATTTTCAAGATCATTGGAATCAAGAAGAGAAATCAATTGTAAATTTCTATTATCATCTGAAACAGGTCGGTCAATATAGTCAAACAGAACTTCACTATCTTTGCCGGTAATTGAATTGAAAAGTTCAAATATGCTGGCCATAGCCTTTTTATTCAGCACCATAAAGGTGCCTTCCAATACAAAAAGA
>JAAEKY010000527.1 GCA_024227235.1 Desulfobacteraceae bacterium
AATAAACTGAAATATAGCGTGGCACCCATTGGCATGACTGTCTACTCAAAGAAAAAGGAGGCATCTATGAAATATCTTGAGTTTGTGACATCAAAGGAAGCTCAGGATATTTTTAAAAAATTCGGATTTGCAGCCTATTTTGATCCGGAAAAAATTGAAAGAGTTAGATAAGAATTAATGCCCGAGAGCAAATATTCATGACCAGCAACGCAAATATAATTAAAATCTGAATTGTTATGGCCGGCTATGAGTTGATCTCAAATATCTAAAAGGGGAGCTATAATGAGAGACATAGTCCATTTTAAAAATATTGAATTTACAATCGGAACATTCTCCCTTCACAATATTAATTTTAGTATTAAGGACGGAGAATATTTTGTGATTTTAGGCCCTTCTGGAAATGGGAAAACACAGTTACTGAAGCTCCTGGCAGGACTTAATAAACCAAAGAGTGGTGAAATATGGATTGATGGGACACGGCGCGATCATCTACCCCCCGAACAACGGGACATCGGATATGTCTTTCAGGATCAAGTTCTTTTTCCCCATATGAACGTCTATAAAAACATTGCATTCAGTTTGAACCTGAAAAAAATGGCTAAATCAGAGATAAAGGCTAAAGTCGAAAACATGGCAGAAATTCTTGGTATCTCCTATATGTTGGACAGATCCACGGTAAATCTAAGCGGCGGCGAGAAACAACGGGTTGCCCTAGCCAGGGCCATGGTTATGAATCCCAAAGTTCTGATCATGGATGAACCTTACGCCGCTCTGGATAGGAATCTTCAAGAAAGACTGACTTTAGAAGCCAGGGAACTTCAGCAGCAGTTAAAGCAAACAACAATTCATGTTACCCACAACCAGGAGGAGGCGATAACGCTAGCGGACAGACTGTGTATACTGGAAAATGGCACAATAAAAATGATCGATACACCCGATAAGGTTTTCAGAAATCCTACTTCCACCTTTGTAGCCAGTTTCGTTTGTACTGAAAACATATATGAAAAAGCAGTTGTAGAAAACGATGATGGAGAGGTGTTGAGTTTGCGGTTTAATGGATATCAGATATTCTGTAATTTCCTTAAAACTGCTGATAGAATATGTATTTCTGAAAGTGATGATAGAGGTTTTTTCCATTGCTCTCGTGAGCTTAGTGGTATAACCGGAGTAGTGACATTTTGTGTAAGGCCGGAATGTACGCTATTGCATAGTTCTAATCCCGAAGACTTAAAAAGAAATGTTTTTAAAGGAGAAGTCGTTAAAATCTTTGACAGGGGGCTTATGTTTCAAACCAATATTAAAGTAAGTGATGATTTTTTAATTGTAAATCTGACAATGAGAAAAAGATTTTTAGATATGAACATCAGTACGGGAAGTGAGGT
>JAAEKY010000528.1 GCA_024227235.1 Desulfobacteraceae bacterium
GTTTTTTATTCGATTTTTTTTCATCGGATCTTGTATCATTAATTTTCTGTTTTAATTCAAGCAAAGCCGGGTGAAGTCTGAGTTGAAGAATATTATAAATCTTTGACCCCGTGGCCGCCTCTATTTCTTCCAAGCCATCAATATTCCATGGGTTCAGGACAAGTGGTTTTTCACAGATGGCGTCTGCACCATTTCTCAGAGCAAACCTGATATGGGCATCATGAAGGTAATTGGGAGAACAGATACTCACATAGTCAATAGCATCCCCTTTCCGACATTTTTTATCAACATGCCTGTCAAATCGCTCAAACTCGGTGAAAAAATCAGATTTTGGGAAATAACTGTCGATGATCCCTACGCTGTCGTTGGGATCAAGAACAGCCACAAGGCTGTTGCCTGTATCCTTTATAGCCCTCATATGCCTCGGTGCCACATATCCTGCACCACCAATCAATGCAAATCGTTTCATCTAAAATATCCTTTAATACTAATTTATAAAATTATTTTTTTGATTTTATAATTCTATCATCCGCTTCTCGCGCCTTTAATCATAATATTCACAAATGCCTTCCAAAAATATATAAACTGAGTTCTGACAGGATGCTTTAAAAAATTCTCTATATATTTTTTTTCCGAAGCACATATTTCTTCAAAGGTATTGGGCAGATCCACATAAAATGGCGGGACAAGACCGGGTTTGACTTTTTTTCTTAACTCCTGAAGATCTGTGTCATACAAACTTAAATAATGAAAACTCAAGGGCCGAACGCCCACAAGACTTAACTCCCCTTTTAACCAGTTATACAACGTGGGAAGTTCATCCAGCCAGAATTTGCGCATTATTTTTCCCCAGGTGCTCACCCTGAAATCATCTTCAATTTTTCCTCCTTTTTTCAGTCCCTGCATATCAAAGATATATTGCTGTAGATACTCTGAATAAGGGTGCATGGTGCGGAATTTATACAAATGAACGATCTGTCCCCCCTCACCAGAACGCTTCAATTGAATAAGGGGGCCATAGGTGGGATTCTTGTCCAGGGAAAAGGTCTTTACTTTTCTGGCGATTATATACAATCTTTGACCAATATTTTTTTCTGCAACAATCTCAAAGCCGCAAAAACTAAGACGACCCAATAGCTCTGCCTTGGAAAGAACTCTGTTCTTGCCATTGGTAATCGAAAAATAGATTTTTTGTAACCCTGGAAGTTTAGGAAGAATACGGGTGAAACAAAAATCTGCCAGATAAACAAGGCCAGCAATATATTTAGGATATTTTTTGTATATCCAATTATAATGTGTGTTGATGGTATGCGCATATCCAATATAATAACCACCCGCCATTAAAAGCTGGTGCATCTTGAGAAAATACGCATTAATTCGTCTGATATCATTTATTCTTAACTGGTTTAAAAAAAGTCGAACCGGCACCCTGTCAGAGTCCAGATCAAACAACTCACAGGACCGTTCAATGGCGGTTTCCATTCTCATCATATCATCAAGGTCAATATGCTGATCCAGAAATTCAAAAAGTTCGGGATCATTTGAACCCACCCGTTTCTTGAATTTGTTCCTTGCAGGTTCCATCATTTTTTGGCGAATTATATCAATATTGATATCCAGGGGGAGATCATCCTGCAAAAGAATATTTTTAACCTTTTCAACAGATTCAATATCCTGTTCAGTTTCTTTGTCTTGAGTAATTCTATAGTAAAAACTGATCAGTATGATTTCAAGCACAACCATCAAAGTAATTGAACCCAGTGCCTGAAACCGGGAAAAAGCAAAAAGGCGCAACCCGAAAATAAGAATAGTCATTGTTACCAGCATCATCCCGCCGGCTTTAATCCATTGCCAGACAAGAAAATAGATACTCTGA
>JAAEKY010000529.1 GCA_024227235.1 Desulfobacteraceae bacterium
ATATTTTATTGTCTTTTGAAAAGGAATCTTTGGGATTTTATATTTCAGGACATCCGCTTGATAAATACGAAGATACCATCCGAAAATACACCACAGTGAATTCGGTGAGTATTCAGGATGTTGCCGATGAAAAAATGATTCGCATGGCAGGCAGTTTAAAAATTCTTAAACTTCATAAGACAAAAAAAGGCGATATGATGGCCTTTAGTGCCATCGAAGATCAATCCGGCAGCGTTGAAGTTGTGGTATTTCCCAATCTTTATGTAAAAACCCACATGATTCTGGCAGATGAAGAAATTGTGATTATGGAAGCACAAGTTCAAAAGAAAGAAAATATTGTTAAGCTAATTGCAAATAAAATTGTTCCCATTGAACAGGCGTCTAACGAGTGGACCAACGGCATACAGATCCAAGTTGACTCACAAACATCTTCGCTGGACACACTTGAAGACCTTAAATCCATCATTGAAATGTATCCGGGAGATTGTATTACGTGTTTGAAGATTCTAACAAAAGAAAAACAGCCTGTGTTGATCAAGTTATCTGATGACTATATGACGTGCTCAGACGCATCTTTTTTCAAACAAGTTGAAGAAATAATTGGGAAAGGAACAATTGAAACAAGGTGTGCACCAGTTAAAGAAAAACAAAAGAAAAATAAACCCTGGTTAAGAAAAAAAAAATATAATTAGCTTTTTTTATTTTCCAACAGACAGATTATCTACAATTTGTCTATGTCGACTAACTTTTTGTACAATATATAATATTTTGCTTTTCTCTTTTTGAGACCGAACAATACCGGTTAGTGTAATAATATTGTTATTGGTATCTATATCGATATTTGTTGACCTGATGTCTGGGTCCTTTATTAGCTCTGCTCTTATTTTGCTTGTCAGAATTGTATCGTCTACAGTTTGTCCTACACTGGTCGTACCGACCAGGAGTTGATTTTCAACTCGTCTTACACCGTCAACGCCTCTTGCAATATCAGCAGCCATTCTTTTTTGAGATGAATTTTTAACAACACCGACCAGGTAGACCACACCGTTTAAGACGTCAACATCAATATTTCGAGCCTCTACAAATTCATCCCCAATCATTTTTGTTTTAATCGTTGTGGAAATAACAGAATCATCCATTATTGTACCAATGGACCTTTTGTCTGTCGCACCTTTATATCCACCATATGCCGCACCACCGACGGCTGCAGGAGCACATCCATTGGTTGTCAAAAATAGTATCAATAGGAAAAATAATAATAAAAATCTCAAATGCATTTTATGTTTCCTTTTTAAAAGTTTTAGGGCTTGAAAGCGGTTTTACTCGAAATCATCTAAATTAAGGTTATCCAGGTCGGATAAATCCATATCCTTAAGCAAATCATCTTCATCAGGAACAATGTCATCATTGATAATTTTAGGTTGTTTTTTCTTGACCGGTTTGTCATGAACAGCAACGATTTGTTTTTGAGGGAAGTATTTTTCTTTTAACATCATCGCAACCATATAAAGGACAAATCCGAGGCCTGCAATATTGAGAAGAATGATGAGCACTCCAACAATTTGTTTAAACAGAAGCATAATATTTAATTAAATTTAGTTAAAAGTTTGACGCAAAAAGCTTTTGTGTTTATATATAATCTTTGTAAATGATACAAGGCTTTTGATTATAATTGAACCCAGATTCTGCAAGTGCCCTTTTGAGCAGATATGTAAGGCATCGGACATATAGCTGTAGTTGTCTACCGAAAATGTCCGAAAACACAGCAAATCTGTACAAAAGGGTGCTCCCGAAGGGTCTATTTTATTGTTTTTCAAGGTTACAAATGGTGAATGATAATTTCCTGTAACTTGTTAAATAAATAACATTTATTTAATATATAAATTTGCAGATACAAAATTTTAATTGGAAGGAAAAGAGATGAGTTGGTTAGGCAAAATAATTGGCGGGACCATTGGATTTACTTTGGGTGGACCTTTGGGTGCTGTGGCAGGTGCTGCATTCGGGCATACGTTTGTAGATAAAAAAGAACAGATTTATCTGTCATCAGGACAAGGCACTCATACAACGCTCTCATCAAACGAAGAAGCTCAACTTGTATTTTTCACTGCTGCCTTTTCCATGTTGGCAAAAATATCAAAAGCAGATGGTAAAGTAACACCCAATGAGATTTCTGCAGTTGAAACATTTATGGTAAGGGATCTTCAACTTGATCTAAATGGCCAGACCACTGCAAAAAATATTTTTAAGCAAGCCGTTAATTCTCCAGAAAGTTTTGATGCATTTGCTATGCAGTTTTATTCGATATTCAGAACCCAGCCCAATATTATCGAATTGATGATGGATGTTTTGTTAAGGGTTTCTGCAGCTGATGGAAATATTTCAAACGAAGAAGAAGTAATGCTCTTATCGGCTACCAGGATTTTTAATTACAACCAGACAGATTTTTCAAGGCTCAAATCAAAATATGTTAAAGAAACAAATAAGTATTATGCTGTCTTGAAATGCGATGAGAACTCAAGCAATGAAGAAATAAAAAAACAATATCGAAAGTTAGTGACTGAATATCATCCGGATAAAATTGAAGCCAAAGGACTTCCTGAAGAGTTTATTAAATTTGCCAATGATAAATTTAAAGAAATTCAGGAAGCCTATGATAGTATAAAAAAAGAACGAGGCCTATAGTTTTCAAAGAAAAATACCCACTTTTGCCCGATTTCTACGTTAACCACAAATTTTAATCCTCGGGATACTTGTATTATGCCTGTGGGTAAAATTTATGGTTTCTATGAACTTGAACAATATTTGAATGTTTTTCTATAGAAACTATTAAAATTTTTGATTACATTAACCCTTTTTCCTTGGCAATCTTCATATATGTTTCAACAATATTTGCCGGCGGCGCTACTTTTTCAGTGTCTTCTTTATCTTTAAGAGACATGGCATCAAATTCACAAACCGTTACGCAAAGGCCGCATCCGATACATCGATTTAGATCAATTTTGGCGATAATCTGCTCTTCGTCGACTTCAATTGCGTCCATAGGACAAATGCCTTCACATGCACTACACCCCGTACAGTCTTCTTCATTGCAATTTGCCTGAAAATTAGAGCTCACAATTTTAGACGGGAATTCAAAATCTTTTATGTTTTTAAGAATTTGGCAGCAGCAAGAACAGCAAAGACAGATATTGGTTGGTTTTTGTGAGTTGGATGGTTGGGGAACAAGTCCTTGTTTAATGCCTTGTTTGATGATATCCAACGCTTCTTCATGAGAAATTGTACGTCCAATCCCACGGCTTTCATATATATAGGCACCACTGCCAAATACAAGGCAAGCCTCTTTTATTTTATCGCAGCCTTTATCCATCATTTGGTGTTCTTTTCTACAAATACACGGTGCAACAAGGATTTTGGATTGTGATCGAATAATACTTTCAACCTGTTCATAATCCATTATATTTAGTTCTGTATTTATCGATTTTGCAACCGGTATAACTCTCATTTGTTGAGTTTTATGCTTATATTGGCCTTTGATCAGATAGGGGACGTATTCATTAAAGTCTTTGATGAGTTCTTTGGTTAACCGGTTGACCTGGTATTCCCAGATTCCCACAACAAAATGAAGGAGCATGAAAGTATGTTGATCATTCCGATTCACATGGATGATTAATCCTTTTTCACCCATTTCAATAAGAATAGGCAAAATTGCTTCAGGGTCTTTATTCGCCCGTTTAGCTATAGCCTCCACTGGTTCAGGCATCAAAATAAGGCAAAGTGCAAGTTGGGCCTCTTCTTCAGTGAATAGCTGCTTTAAAATTCTAAGTTCCACCCCTGTCTCTGTTTCGGGATAACCACTGGGGGTATTATCAAGGTGGACCGCTAATTTTTTATAAACATCTTCCATGCTTTAACTCTCCGATTTATTTTAGATTAATCTAGAATTTTTCCTGAAATTTTCATGCTACTATCACATTGTTCAGGAATAAGATCAAGAATTTTCCCTGTTTTTTGGGCATTGTTTGTATTTAAAAAAACGGTCAAATAATTAGATGTGATTGCCTTTAGCATACCCGTTTTTTCATCAGGTTTATGCTGAACAAGACCCTCAAGCTTTTTATTTAAATTGGCTTTAATAAATGCTTTTTGTTTGATTTTTCCAAGATTGCGCATCATGCTACAGCGTTGCTTGATCACCTTTGGATCAACTTTGTTATCAAAATGATACGCAGGTGTGCCTTTTCTAGCAGAGAATGGAAAGACATGCAGGTAAGAGATGGGGAGCTTTTCAATCAGCTGATACGTGTTTTCAAATTGTTCTTGGGTCTCTGAGGGAAACCCAATTAATGTATCAACCCCAATACCAGCATCCGGTATTTTGTGATGGATTTTATAAACAACTTCCTCAAAAAGAGATGCATCATAAGGCCGTTTCATCTTTCTTAAAATATCATCATCTCCGGATTGCAAGGGGATATGAAAATGATTACATAATATATTACCAGATGTGGCAAGGTTGATGATATCATCTTTTATTTCACCAGGCTCTATAGAACTGAGTCGAATTCTTTGAACCGGCTTTTCATTATTGATTTTTTCAAGCAATTGAAAAAGGGATGTCGGCTTTTTAAAATCAAGACCGTACATGCCTGTATGAATGCCGGTAAGAATCACTTCTTTAAATCCAGAATCATTCAATTCTTTTAAATGCTGAAAAACTTTATTTTCAGGCATACTCACAGAAGACCCCCTGGCATAGGGGACAATACAATAGGAGCAAAAGGCACTACACCCATCCTGTATCTTTAGATATGCCCGTGTCATTTTACCTTTTACCGCATGATCAAAACTTTCAAAAATATTGTTTTTGCTGTGTACAGTTTTTTTAAAGGTTAGTGCAGAACCATCTTTGCAAATATCAGTGATATGATTTGCAATTTGTAGTTTATCTTTGTGGCAAACAACTTGATCAATATTTTCTATTTTTTTTATTTGTTCAGGATCTGTTTGAGCATGGCACCCTGTAACAATAATTTTAGCATCTGGGTTTTCTCTGATAAACTTTCGAATTGACTGCCTTGACTGCATTGCAGCCTTGGATGTGACTGCGCAGGTGTTGATAATAAACACATCAGCCTGTTGCTTTTTTGATCCTTTTATCCAGCCTTGGTTTTCAAGGTTTGATGCAATTCCATCACTTTCGTATTGATTAACTTTACATCCTAATGTTTCTATATAGAATTTTTTCATTGAATAATACCAGCGCCTAACACTCTGGCATCCTTATAAAAAACAGCAGCCTGTCCTGGTGTGATGGCATTTTGCGGGTCATCAAATACAATATGACCTGCTAATTCTTTTAATTGGCTTTCATTAAGCTGAGTTCTGTTTAATTGTGATCCATCAAAGGTGAGTTTTGATATTGCACCTTTGTGGCTGTATCTTATTTTAGTAATAATATCGCAGATAGTTTTTTGATCTGAATAATTCCAATTAACATTTTTGACCCTACAGTCTTTACCGCCAAGATCTTTTTTAAAGCAAACGTGAAGACAATTATTTTCTACATCAATTTTTTTAACATAATAAGGTTCGCTATCCGGACAATTGATGCCACGCCTTTGCCCAATTGTAAATTGATGCAATCCTTGGTGATGCCCGACTATTTTTCCGGTCATATCAACAATATTCCCAGGTTCAGGCGTCATCTTTTGTTTTTCTAAAATAAATCTGGAAAAATTGTTATCATGTATAAAACAGATATCCTGACTTTCACTGGGCTGTGTAGGGGCAATATGGTTTTCTTTAGCAAATTGTTTAACCTTTATTTTTGTCATCCCGGCCAAAGGGAAAATTATTTTTTCCAGTTGATCCGAAGTTAACATTGACAGAAAATAACTCTGGTCTTTTAACGGGTCTTTTCCTTTTTCCAGATAACAACGGCTGATTTTTTTATCCGGAAAAGATATGGGATTGACAATGGTCGCATAATGACCGGTGGCCAGAAAATCAGCTCCCATTGTCTGGGCATGCTTTAAAAGTTCTCCAAATTTAATTTTTTTATTGCAGATAATGCAAGGATTCGGAGTTTTGCCTTTAAGATATGTCTGGACAAAATACTGAATTACTTTTTCTTCAAATACTTTTGACAGATCAATTATTGAGACAGGAAATCCTAACTGGGTTTCAAGTCTGGCTATATCAGCAGGTTCTTTTTCATATCCGGTTATAAAATGAATACCAAAGATATGTTTGTATTTTTGTTTTAAAATATATCCTGAGACAAGAGAGTCAACTCCGCCACTTAACGCGACTGCTATAACCGGTTCCGTCATCTATGCAACTGTTTCAGCCTCTGTAGAAAAAAGTCCCATGGCCCTGGACGGACAGGTGACGACACAAAGTTCGCATACACTGCATTTTTCTTTATCAAACAATACTTCCATTTCCGGCCGTTTGATATGAAGTGCTTCTGTTGGGCAGACAGCTGTACAGCACCCGCAGTGAGTGCATATTTCTTCATCTTTAAAGATTTGATGTTCGGGGCTGGATACTGAAACACCCTGGTCTTTTAGATATTTTACCCCTTTATTAAATCCCGCTTTTGATCCGGAAGAAATTTCAAGGACCATATAGCCTTCTTTTTTATTGGATATTTTCGCACTTAAGATATTAAACAACATGTCATATTTTTTTGTAAGCTGACAAACCAATGCTTTTTGGGCTACTTTTGCAGGAAAGTTCAGTATAAGTATTTTAGAATACAATCTAAGCCTCCGATTCTAAGGGTTCACTTAAAAGCAATTTAATTTTAAGCAATCCCTAAAGGTATTAAATAATTATCTTTGACAAAAAAGGTACATTAAGTATTATACGTTATAAGGTCAAGATTTATATTACAATCAACTCAGCTAATATATAATAAATACAATAGTTAGACAATGATGTTTTAAAAGGACTGATCTATGAACCGATTCGCATTTGAATTATCCAGCTACACCTTAAAAACTTTTTCTGGTTTTTCAAAAGCAAATGTTAATATTTCTGGAAAAGAACATATCCCTGATGGATCAGTCATTTTTACTGCAAATCATTTTACAAGAATAGAAACTATTTTTCTTCCCTATCACATTCACAGTATCTCAAAAAAAGAAGTCTGGTCTTTAGCTGCAGCAGAATTATTTGACGTGTCTTTTTTACAAGGCTTTCTAAAAAATTTAGGCGCGGTATCTACAAAAGATCCCAATCGGGATAAACTTATTTTAAAAACCTTGTTATCCGGAGATATCCAGTGGATCATTTTTCCAGAAGGGATGATGGTCAAAAATAAAAAATTGATCAAAAAAGATCAGTTCGCCCTCACCGATGATGGATCTGTTCGCCGGCCCCATACTGGTGCTGCCATCGTGGCATTGCGGTGTGAATTTTATCGTGAACGCTTAAGAAGAATGAGAGACATGGGTGAGCCTGAGTTTGACAGGCTTGTTAAAGAATTTGAGATAGAAAATATTGACCAGGTTCTTGCCCAGGAAACATCTATCGTTCCCGTTAACATTACCTATTATCCTGCAAGTCCAAAAGAAAACATCTTAAGCAAAATCGGTCAAATTTTAATGAAAGACCCCTCTCAAAGAGTAATGGATGAGTTAATGACAGAAGGCAGCATGCTGTTTTCTGATGTAGATATTACCATTCGTTTTGGCGAACCGATAGATATAAAAAAATATCTTAAAGATCCTTATATCGAAAGCATGCTGACGGTTAAGCGTAAAATTAAGTTTGATGATGACTTAAGTTCAAAACAGATTGTTGGAGAGTTTTCCATTGATATTATGCAAAACTACATGTCCGCTGTTTATGCCATGACAAGCTTTAACTATGACCATGTCTTCGCATGTATTTTAAAGCATTTTCCCTATCGAAGAGATGGAATTAATATCTATGAATTTAAATGCAAGGTCTATTATGCTATTGCCTGGCTGGTTTACAGTAGGACTTATTTTGTATCTAATAATTTTCATGAAAATCAAATTCATCTTTTAACAGATGACAGGTTTAAACGATTTGAAGATTTTTTAACCATGGCAGTCAATACCAAGGTTATTGAAATTCATGATGGAAAAATATTTAAAGATCAGACCCGATTTATGATTAAATCAGATTTTCATACCATCAGAATTGAAAATCCAATTCTCGTCATGGCAAATGAAGTCGAGCCGGTAAAAGAGGTTGAAGATTATTTAAAAAAGATCGCTCAAAAGCCTTATGGAGAAATTATTCGTAAGGTTAAAAACAGGATCAATGAAAAAATCGAAGTGGATTTTGCACAGGATTATAATACATATTACCTTGAAGATGAATCCAAGAAAAAAAGGGTAGGGCGACCCATATTTTTAAAACATGATAATGAAATTGCAGGTGTTCTTTTAATTCATGGGTATATGGCAGCACCAAGAGAAATGAAGGCGTTTGCCCAGTATTTGCATGAAAAATCATTTACAGTATATGTACCAAGACTTAAAGGTCATGGAACCGCACCTGAAGATCTTGCCAAGACCAAATATGATCAATGGATTGAATCTGTTGAAGAAGCCTTTATTGTTTTACGACATTCCTGCAAAAAAGTAATTGTTGGCGGTTTTTCAACCGGTGCCGGATTAGCGCTTGAATTATCTACAAGAATGGATGATATCCAAGCTGTCTTTGCTGTGGCTCCTCCCATGAGATTGCAGGATTTAGGTTCCTATTTTGTTCCAGCCATAAATACCTGGAATTCCATGATCAAAATGATTCATCTGGATACTATTGCCAAAGAATTTATAAAAAACAGTCCTGAGAATCCTCATATCAATTATATCAGGAACCCCATAGCTGGCATTCATCAGCTCGAAAACCTCATGCAATTCCTTGAGCCAAAACTCAAAACTATTAAAAAACCTACCGTGGTCGTCCAGTCAAGAAAAGACCCCGTAGTGAATCCCAAAGGAACCTTTAAACTATTTAACCGCTTAGGCTCGAAATTTAAAGAATACTATATTTTTGATTATGACCGCCATGGAATCCTGATAGGAGAAGATGTAAAAAGGATTTATGAGTCTATTGAAAATTTTATTAAAAAATGGATTTGATTCATTCATCAGATTATATTCTTATGTGATTTTTTAACCTCTTTTATCGTACCAGAAAGAATAAATTCTTGATCAGTTTTAAATAAATTTATCCGATTTTGTCACAAATATATCAGTTTTCATAACCTAAAGGTCACACGTAAATATGATCCATTATCCTAAAATGTTTAAATGAGTGTGGCCCAGGTAGTGTACGTGGTAAAGATTTTCGCGGATTTAATTTTTTCGAGCGGCAGGACGCCGGAGCAGAAGGAACACCCCTCTGAAAAAATCATGGATAATTTTTGAGGTTGAAAGATGCGCATGCATACATGATGGAATCATAGCGCACAATAGCATCCACTAAGGCGTTGAGCAGCTGAATATATTGTTCTTGGGTTTTACGTAACTCAATTTCTATCAAATAGAATAAAATTTGAAATATTTATGGGTTTTAATTTTTCTTAGAGTTCAATATGTTGCATTAAAAAATAAAAAAGCCGTAAGTCATTGGAGTTGACTTTACGGCTTTTAACATTAAATAAATAAAATATTTATGTGTATTCAACAATCATCATAGTGGCGGGGTCCAGTTTATGTTTTTGATCGGTTCTGTCCCCATCTTTTAAAATAATCGCTTCTATTTTATCCTCAATGGGATTAAGAAAAACCGCTTTATCAAATCTGTCTTTGTAAGTTTCAAGTTGAATGGGAAATCCGTCAGCGCATAGCTCTTCTTCCCTGTGGATTTTCATTGAGAACCAGGTAAAAATCGAGAATTCTCGATTTAAATCTTCCAGAGCATCAAGTTTATCTGAAATATCTTTATCAAAGTTAAGGCCATCAATGATCAGAATAGAAGGCAATGCAAGATCAGCCTTTATAAAACTTTTAAGATAGTCACCAATCTTTTGTGTATCAAATGTGGATTCATTATAGCTGATGCCGACTTTATTAGGGTTAATGTCTTCCCAGACTCGAACAGCTTTCTGGGGGTCAACATACCCTATACAGTCAACAAGGTTGGTATAGCCTTCATTATATCGAATATTAATCTTTTCCATGGAGTCATCAAGACTGATATGGAGTATTTTTTCATTACCAAGTAATTGTGTTAAAGCGATCTGAACAAGAAAACTGGTTTTACCCACTCCAGCCCTTGAAAGGACTGCACCGAATTTGCCGTCTTTAACATTATCAATCCCTATGGTTTTCGAAACCGGACTTTTGAGAATAAGATCTTTTTTTAACATGTTCCCTCTCTATATTATATAAACGTCTTCTTATTTCTTTTTTGTTTTTTCTTCTAATTTTTTTCTTGCAATCTCTTCAGCAACTGACTGTGGAACCTTTTTATAGGTTAAAAATTCCATTGTAAACTGTGCCTTTCCCTGTGTACCAGATCTTAGCACTGTAGAAAAACCAAACATATCCGACAATGGTACCGCAGATTCAATGACTGACATTACACCTTCTTCCTGGGAACCTTGGATAATACCTCTTCTCTGGTTGATTAACCCCATACAGGCCCCTTGGAATTCATTGGGTGTCTCAATAACCACTTTCATGATCGGTTCTTTAATAACCGGTTTAGCTTTTCCATATGCCTCAAGAAAGCCTCCTCTTGCTGCAGATTGAAATGCCATTTCAGAAGAGTCGACTGCATGGTAAGCACCATCATTAATCGTCACTTTAATGCCGGTAACTGGGAACTCAAGCTTAGGACCTTTATCCATGCATGCTTGAAATCCTTTTTCACATGCAGGAATGTATTGTGTAGGAATTCTACCGCCAGTGATTTTATTTACAAATTCAAATTCTTCTTCGCATGGCTCCATAAATCCGGATACACGGCCAAATTGTCCCGCACCACCGGTTTGTTTTTTATGGGTATAGTTGAACAGAGCCTTCTTTGTAATGGTTTCTCTGTATGCAACTCTTGGCTGTCCTGTTTCAACTTCAGCATCATACTCTCTTTTCATTCTTTCAACATACACCTCAAGATGAAGCTCTCCCATCCCCTGAATAATGGTATCACCCGTTTCATGATCCATATATGTTTTAAAGGTTGGATCTTCTTTGGTAAAACGATTTAAGGCTTTTGACATGTTAATCTGGGCTTTATTGTCTTTGGGAACAATTGAAAGTGAGATAACCGGCTCCATAACATGCATGGCAAGCATGGAATAATTTATTTTTGGAGAAACAAAGGTATCGCCTGATGCACAATCAATTCCAAACATTGCCCCAATGTGACCGGAAGGTATGGCTTCAACATCCTCCATCTGCGAGGAGTGCATTCGGATCAAACGGCCAGCCTTGATTTTTTTCCCATCTCTTGAATTGATCAGGGTATCCCCTTTATTAATGCAACCCTGGTAAACTCTGATATATGTCAATTGACCATATTGACCATCCTCAAGTTTAAATGCCAGTGCAACCGTTGGTTTATCAAAATCACTACTTTCGAGAATCACAGTTTCTTCGTTATTATCTAAATCAATGGCTTCGTTTTCAATTTCAAGAGGGGAGGGCAGATAATCTATTACAGCATTTAAAAGAGGCTGAACAGCCTTATTCTTGTATGCAGATCCAAGAAAAACCGGCGTCATCTCTCTGGCAATCGTTCCTGTTCGAACCGCCTGCATAATCAATTCTTCAGTGATATCGTTTTCTTCAAGAATGGCATCGGTCAGTTCTTCGGAAAAAAGTGAGGCTGCATCAATCATTTCTTCTCGTGCAATTTGGGCTTCTTCCATCCTGTCTTCCGGGATTTCTTTTACAACAACCTCCTCACCATTTTCTCCTTCGAAATAATAGGCTTTCATGGCAACAAGATCAATAACACCTTCATGCTTATCTTCAAGACCGATAGGAAGCTGCATCATAACAGAATTATGCCCTAACTTGTCTTTTAACTGGCGACTTACTTTTATAGGATTCGCTCCTGATCTATCACATTTATTGACAAAAGCAATGCAAGGGACTTGGTACCGTTTCATCTGCTGATCGACAGTAATAGATTGTGATTGAACACCAGATACTGAACAAAGAATTAACACAACTCCATCCAGAACTCTTAAAGATCTTTCAACTTCAACTGTAAAGTCAACATGGCCTGGTGTGTCAATAATATTGATATTGTGTTTATCCCACTCGCAATATGTGGCAGCTGACGCAATGGTAATGCCTCTTTCTTTCTCAAGCTCCATAGAATCCATAACAGCACCTGTGCCATCTTTACCTCTGACTTCATTGATTTTATGAATTTTGTCAGTGTAAAAAAGGATTCGTTCTGTTAATGTGGTTTTACCGGAATCAATATGAGCGCTGATACCGATATTCCTCACTCTTTTTAGATCTCTGATCATTTTTTAAATCATCCTTAATGAGTATATATTTTGCCTTTGAAAAAATTTTTTTTAAACGCAGTTATTGCCAAAGGCATTGCCGTATATTAAATATTGCTAAATTATTGCGATTTTGTTAGTGTGAACTCGAAGTTAAACTTAGCTTATAAAGGCGAATATGTTATAGATAAATACTTAGATTGTCAAGTAAAAAGTATAAACAATGAATATCTTTTCTAAAAACACTATCACTCAATTTAAAGCGCATATTAATAAGGGTTCAAAACTGTTAAATATCAAAGTTTCTAATCTTCAGGCTGATCTAATGGCTATCCATGCAAGAGAACTTCTGACATGGAATAAAAAAATAAACCTGACGGCAATCAAAGAACCCTTACAGGTCGCCGAAAAACATTTTATCGATTCGATTATACCCACTTTGTTTTTTAATACTGAGGAAACTTTTATTGATTTAGGGGCAGGAGGGGGATTTCCAGGGATTCCAATTAAGATCATGAATCCTTCATTAAAAGTTGTTCTAGTAGACTCTTCCCGGAAAAAAGTAAATTTTTTAAAGCATGTTATTCGGATGCTAAATCTGGAAAATATTGATGCGGTCCATTCACGGGTCGAACACCTTCATGATAATGACGACTACAAAAAAAAGTTCGATGCTGTCATCTCTCGTGCATTCACCCAGCTCCCTGATTTTGCATCACTTGCCAATCCATTTTTAAATAAAAAGGGAATCATTTATGCTATGAAAGGAAAGCAAGGCAAGGATGAAATAACTTCAGAGGTTATTGAGAAATATGATATACAATTCAACTATTACCAATTACCTTTTGAAAAATCTGATCGGCAGATGATTCAATTGTCTGTAAAACTATAAAATTTTTAAGGTTGTTCTAAAAAAAGAAAAATAATACTTGAAAATATTATAAAAGTTACATATTATTCCTCCCTTGTCCAAAAATAGTATCTATTCCTGACTAAAATATGTCTATCGGAAAAATGTTTGCGTTAAGCATACCTTGAAATATTATTTTTAAAAAATTAGGACCTAATAAGTGTTAATAAAAAAGCAACAGCCTTGATATTAAAATATAAATGGTATCAAGAAAAAAAAGGAGTTCAAAAATCAATGAGTTCAAAAGAATACAGCCTGTACAGTGGTGGACTTAAAGGCACAGAAGAGATGTTTGGCAAATGTGCAGAAAAGCATGGAATTAATGAAATTAATTTTTCATTTGAAGGACACAAATGCTCGCGGAATAAAAACATCACTATTTTGAGTGATAATGAATTGAAAAAAGGAAATATCAGCATGGAAATTGTCTCTGCCAGAATGGGTAGAAGATATTCACAGGCAGATAAAATAAGAAAAGTTTTTCAGCTAATATTTCATATGGTTAATAAAGGGTTTCAGGTAATTGCCATTGGATGGATTCAGTCAGATAAAACCGTTAAAGGCGGAACTGGATGGGGCGTCGAGCTTGCCAAGTTTTTTAACCGTCCTGTGAGCGTTTTTGATCAGGAAACAAACAAATGGTATGTATGGAAGGATTCTGAATGGATAGAAGAAGAACCGGTAATTTCATATAATACTTTTTGTGGGACAGGAACCAGAAACCTTTCAAAAGAAGGTACAAGAGCAATTGAAGACCTTTTCACCCGCTCTTTTAAATAATGAATAAGATCCACAGCCTTGAGCCATCCAGCTTATTCTGTGGATTTTTTGTAATAATTAGGAAGAAATGCAACAATGATTAGTACAACCGATATCACCCTGGCGTACGGCAAAAAAGTCCTGTTCCAAGACGTTAATATAAAATTTACACAAGGCAATTGTTATGGCCTTATTGGTGCAAATGGTGCAGGTAAATCTACTTTTTTGAACATCCTTGCCGGGGATATCGAACCAGACTCAGGAAATATTATTTTAGGGCCGAATGAGAGAATCGCCGTATTAAGACAGGACCACTTTGCTTTTGATGAACAGACCGTGTTGAACACTGTCATCATGGGACATCAAAAACTTTATAGTACGATGAAACTTCGTGATGAACTTTATGCAAAAACTGATTTCAGCGAATCGGATGGAATCCGGTCAGGCGAGCTTGAAATTGAGTTTGCAGAAATGAATGGTTATGAAGCAGAATCAGAAGCAGCTGTTTTACTAAACAACTTAGATATCGCAGAAGAAACCCATCTAAAAAAGATGAAGGAACTTGAAGGGGGTGAAAAGGTACGGGTCCTACTTGCTCAAGCACTATTCGGAAATCCAGATGTCCTTCTCCTGGATGAACCCACCAATAATCTGAACATTAAATCCATTGAATGGCTTGAAAATTTTATTTTACGATTCAAAAATACGGTCCTTGTCGTCTCTCATGATCGTCATTTTATGAATCAAGTGTGTACCCATATTGCAGATATTGATTTTGGCAAAATTTCTGTATATACAGGAAACTATGACTTTTGGTATCAAGCCAGTCAGCTGAACCTGAAACAAAAACAGGCAGAAAACAAAAAAGCCACTGACAAAGCCAATGAACTCAAGATATTTATCCAGCGCTTTAGTTCCAATGCCTCCAAATCCAAACAAGCGACATCTCGAAAAAAACTGCTGGAAAAGCTTACTATTGAGGATATGCCGCACTCTTCAAGGAGATATCCCTTTATCAGTTTTAAACCGGAAAGGTCTTGTGGCAATGTTATTCTGGAAGTGGACAAACTTACTAAAACCATTGACGGTGATACCGTGTTAAAGAATGTTAGCTTTATCGTTAACAGTGGCGATAAGATAGCCTTTACAAGTAAAAACAGCTTGGCTAAGACAACACTCTTTCAAATCCTTGCAGGAAAGATAAAACCAGACAGTGGTACATTCCGCTGGGGTGTTACCATTGAACATTCCTATTTTCCCAAAGAGCACTCAGCCTATTTTAAGGGTGAGGGGAGTTTGATAGATTGGCTTTTACAATTTTCACCTCCAAAAGAGGGAGAAAATTTTGCCAGAACTTTTTTGGGACGGATGCTCTTTTCCGGTGAAGAAGCCACAAAAAAGATTAGCATGCTTTCTGGTGGAGAAAAGGTTCGTTGTATGCTCTCAAAAATGATGCTTTCCGGATCAAATGTCCTTTTGTTGGATGAACCGACCAATCACCTTGATCTTGAATCTATTACAGCCTTAAATAACAGCCTGAGTAAATTTCAAGAAGTGATTCTTTTCACCTCCCATGACCACGAATTTTCAAACACTTTAGCCAACAGAGTTATCGAAATCACCCCTGATGGAGTTATTGATCAACTCATGACATTTGAAGAGTACATTCATATGACAAAAGAGGCACAAAACAATTAATTATTAAACGCCCATTTCCTTCCGATTAGGATATAGAAAGTGACCGAACCGAGAATCAGATATCCAAACATCACGACATTTTTTGTTTTAAAAATATAGGAAAGTGTAATGATAATAGATGCACTTATTAAAAAAAATACAGGTTTAGGAATTTTTTTGAGGATTACCCGACCAAAATGGGCAAAACGAATATGACTGACCATTAAACCGACTGAAATACAGGTCAATCCCCACAATATGCCTGGTGTAGCAATAAGTGCGGCACCAAGAACGATCAAGGCACCAGCAGGGCTGGGAAGTCCATTAAATATGCCTTCTGGTAAATCAGTTCGATTTTTATCAACTGAAACAAACCGGATGAGCCTAAATGCAACACCAATAATAAAAGCACCACCAATTAGCCATGCAAATACACCGCCAGTTTGGACGATAACATATGCTGGCGCCAGACCAAAACTGACAAAATCTGCAATATCATCTAAGTAAGGTCCATATTTTGTTCCTCCATGCTTTAGAGCCATACGCCCATCAAACAGATCAAATAATTGTCCAACGATGATAATGCAAATTGCCCAGGCAAAATAATGATTGTGGGTCAAGACTAGACTTGCAACACCACAACAAAAATTAAGGGCGGATAGAATATCTGCATAGAGTCGATTGGGAATAAATTTAAAAGCGATTGATGCAGATGAAAGGATAATACAGGCCAAAAGAATTTCATCGGCAATATTTATAATTTCCGGATTTTTATCCATCAAACCGCATAAAATAACCAGGCCAAAGCAGATAATGGCTTTGATTTTTCCAAAATTGTTGGCAGCCCCGGAGAACTTGATCCATGTTAAAATTCGACGGGCAAAAAACTGTCCTGCTAATTCAATGGCCACAAGAATCCATACAAATTTTATTGATAAAATATTTGTATAGGCAAATCCAATCAATGGCGGTAGATACGTCAATTTATCGCACATGGGATCCAGAGACTCTCCCCATTTAGATCCCAGATCGCATCCCCTTGCCACAACACCATCAGCCCCATCAAGGATGGCTGCAAAAGTGAATATAAATATGGCGATAGATTGATATTGGGTGTAAAAATAGAGAATAAATCCTATCATAGCCATTAATGTTCGCCAGTAACAAATTGAATTCGGGTGTAAAAGCCACTGGTGTGACATAATGTATTCTTTCATGTATTGCTTTTTAACAGCTTGGGAAAACCATAAGAAAAAAGCAGTTCCAATAGCAGCAGAGACTACAATAACTAAAAATCGTTCCATTTTTTCATCTCAATCAATTAAAAATAGTTTTTATATATTTAATTTTCATCTCAATTTCAGCATTTTATAATCCAATTTTCAGTCTATTTATCATTTTCCTCATCAATAGTCCATCATCTGATTTTCAATTTCAATGTTCACCAAAGAAATTTTTTAAATGAAGTCGTATAAGACTTAGACAAATTGCTGTCTCGTAGGCGATATAGTGATTTTAAGAAAGTGCGTTATAGTGTGTTAATTCTTGACTTTTTAATGGTTTAACCGTACAAAGAAAAGCTTAACTAATGAATATAAATTGATCCGAATACCGGAGGAATAATGGACTATAAGAAAACCTTGAATCTGCCATCAACAAAATTTGCCATGAAGGCCAATTTGCCTCAACGAGAACCCCAGCAGTTAAAAGAATGGGAAGAAAAAAAGATATACCAGAAATTAAGAGAACAATCTAAAGGCAAAAAACCTTTTATTCTTCATGATGGACCTCCGTATGCTAATGGGCACTTGCACATGGGTCATGCCATTAATAAAATTTTAAAGGATATTATTGTAAGATCCAGGCAAATGACTGGATTTGATGCCCCATATGTTCCTGGATGGGACTGTCACGGGCTTCCTATTGAACATAATGTCGATAAAAAACTGGGCAAAAAGAAAAAAGAGATGACCGATGTCCAAGTTCGAAGAGAATGTCGATCCTATGCTGCTAGATTTGTTGAGATTCAAAGAGAGGAATTCAAACGGTTTGGTGTTATTGGGGAATGGGATGAACCGTATCTGACCATGAACTATCCTTATGAAGCTAGAATTGCCAAAGAATGTGGTGAATTCGCGCTTTCAAAAGATATGTTTTTGGGCAAAAAACCTATTTACTGGTGTTGTAGTTGTCAGACAGCCCTTGCAGAAGCTGAAATAGAATATCATGATCATACTTCGCCGTCTATTTTTGTAAAATTTCCCATGAAAGATGATTTGGGAGATATCCTTCCTGATATTAATGAGGAGATCTTTGTTGTCATCTGGACCACAACGCCCTGGACCATTCCGGCTAATTTGGGAATATGTCTTCATCCAAATTTTATTTATGCTGCTGTAAAAACAGAAAATCAAGGCGTATTAATTCTTGCCAAAGATATGATTGAAGGAGTTATGGAGACTTTTGGAATGGAAAATTATACCATCCTTAAAGAGTTTTCCGCTCTCGATCTTGAAAAAAAGACATGCAAACATCCGATATATGACAGGGATTCGCTTATTATCCTTGGAGATCATGTTACGTTAGAAGCAGGAACCGGATGTGTTCATACCGCACCGGGTCATGGTGCAGATGATTATATTGCAGGGAAAAAATATGGATTGGATTGTTATTCACCCGTAGAAGACAATGGCGTTTTTTCAAAAGAAGTCGAGCACTTTGGCGGTCAATTTATTTTTAAAGCAAATAAAAGTATTAATGAAAAACTTTCCAATCTGGATATGTTGCTTAAAAATGAAGATTTATCCCATTCTTATCCCCATTGCTGGCGGTGTAAAAAGCCAGTCATTTTCAGGGCAACCCCTCAATGGTTTATTTCCATGGACAAGATGGGACTTCGTAAGAATACGCTAGAAGAAATCAATAATGTTCACTGGATACCGTCTTGGGGACGTGAAAGAATTTATTCCATGATTGAATTTCGTCCGGACTGGTGTCTTTCAAGGCAACGATCCTGGGGAGTTCCCATTCCAGTGTTCCATTGCAAGGACTGCAAGCAAGTGTATGTCACCAGAGAATCTATAGACAAAATACATGAATTGTTTACAGAACATTCGTCTGATGTCTGGTTTGATAAAGATGCAAAATTTTTGATGCCTGAAGGGGCTAAGTGTGAAAAATGTGGGTCAACTAATTTTACAAAAGACCATAACATTTTGGATGTATGGTTTGATTCCGGGGTAAGTCATGCTGCTGTCCTTGAAGAAAGAGAAGGCCTTTTTAGACCGGCTGATATGTATTTAGAGGGAAGTGACCAGCACAGAGGCTGGTTTCATTCATCCCTTTTAACTGCGGTTGGAAGAACTGGAAAAGCCCCTTATAAAGCCGTTCTTACCCATGGGTTTGTGGTGGATGAAAAAGGCCATAAAATGTCTAAATCTGTGGGAAATGTTGTCGCACCGGAATCTGTGATTAAACAATATGGCGCAGATGTCCTAAGACTTTGGGCGGCTTCTGCTGATTATAGAGGGGATGTCAGTATCTCTAATAATATTATTAAACAATTATCAGATGCATACAGACGCATCAGAAATACCTGTAGATTTATGCTGGGCAATTTTTCTGATTTTGATGTAACAAAAGATCTAAGACCTATAAAAGAGATGTCAGAGCTTGACCGGTTTATTCTTCATCGGCTTCATTATGTTGTTAAACGGTCACTTGAATCGTATGATACGTATGAATTTCATACCATTTATCATACCTTACATAATTTTTGTGTGGTAGATTTATCTTCTTTTTATTTAGATATTATTAAAGACAGATTGTACACCTCTCCTGCGACAGATCCGTTAAGACGGGATGCCCAAACAGTCATGTTTTTCATATTGAATGCGGTCACAAAGATTATGGCACCGATTCTGCCATTTACTGCAGACGAGATATACAAACATATGCCCCAAGTTATCAATCAAAAAGAAAGTATTCATCTTGAGGATATGGTGGTGCTTAATGATGAATGGGAAGATAAAGAACTTGCCGATAAATGGGAAAACATTAGAAACCTTAGGGGTGAAGTGACAAAAGCCCTTGAAGAGGCCCGGAAAGACAAACTGATCGGCCATCCACTTGATGCAGCTCTTGAAATTAAATTGCCAGACACGGAGCTGAAAACCATTGTTGAGAACTTAACTGAAAATCTTAATGATATTTTTATTGTATCCATGGCTTCTTTGGTGGACACAATTGATGATTCGGCTTATCAGGGTAAAGAAATTGAAGGTCTTGCAATAAAAGTAAAAAAAGCCACGGGTGAAAAATGTGATCGATGTTGGCGGTTTGATACGACTATCGGCAATGATCCAGATCATGCAAGTGCTTGTGAAAGATGTGCAAGTGCTTTAAAAAAGATATTGTAAATTGATGGGTAATTCAAAAATATGGATGAGATTGATTTTGGTTAGCGGGTGTGTTGTTTTTGCTGATCAGATCACAAAATATATTATCAAAGTCAATATTGCCTTATACGATAATATTATTGTAATAAGTAATTTTTTTAATATTACTCATATTTTGAACCCGGGTGGCGCATTTGGTTTTTTTGCAACCCAGTCTCTTGAAATTAGAAAATTCATATTTTTATTTATGTCTTCAATAGTCGCAATTTTTGTCCTGTGGTTCTATAGAAAATGTGCTTCAGACTCTATTTTTCTTTCCTATGGGTTGGCTTTGATTTTTGGGGGTGCTGTCGGAAATTTAATAGACAGATTTCAGTATGGAAAAGTACTGGACTTCCTTGATTTTTATATAGGCTCTTTTCATTGGCCCGCATTTAACGTTGCTGACAGTGCCATTTCTATTGGAATGACCATTTTGATTTATCATATCCTGTTTAACAAGATTCCGGATATATAATTATGCATCCTATCCTTTTAAATCTCGGAAAGTTCAATCTTTACACCTACGGCCTTTTTATTGCTTTAGGACTTTTGATAGCCATAGGGGTATCTCAATGGAATGCTAAATCCCATAAGATTACACCTCAGATGATTACTGATATCTTTTACGTTATTTTAATATCAGGACTTTTAGGGGCACGACTTTTATATGTTGTGATTAATTTCGACGCTTATAAAAATAATTTATTAGACATTTTTAAGATTTGGAATGGCGGCCTGGTTTTTTTTGGCGGGTTTCTAACAGCCGTGACTGCCACAGCATTGTATTTAAAATTCAAACAGCTTGATATTTGGAAAACCGCAGATATTATATCACCCGGAATTGCACTTGCCCATGCCGTAGGAAGAATAGGGTGCTTTTTTGCAGGGTGCTGTTATGGAAGGACATGTGATCTTCCTTTTGCCATTAAATTTGTTCATCCGGAAAGCCTGGCTCCTTTGGGGGTATATTTGCATCCCACCCAAATTTATTCTATGTTTTCAAACGTGGCCCTGTTTTTTATACTTTTGATTTTGCAAAAAAGAAAAAAGTTCAATGGAATGGTCTTTTTAAGTTATATTATGCTTTATTCATTGTTCAGATCCATCATAGAATTTTTCCGAGGTGATTTCCGAGGTGATTTCTTTTTTGAATTTATTTCTATGTCCCAAGGAATCGGTTTGACAGTTTCTCTGATTGCTTTAATTCTTTTAATTAAACTTTCAAAATCTTCTTATGGTACAAAATAAACATATTGTTAAACATCACAAATTAGATCAATTCTTAAGCTCTGTTCAAAAAGATGCTATCCCGAATCTGTTTTTGATTTATGGTGAGCCCTACTTGATGAAAAAAGCGTTTCAGTCTATATCTTCATTTCTCCTTGGCAATGATAACAATCAGTTTGCTATAGAAACATTAGAAGGCGGTTCCGTTTCTATGGGTGACATCATTGAACAGGTATCCACTTTTTCATTTCTTGTCTCTAAAAAAATTGTGGTGGTTAAAAACATTCCTTTATTTCAAACCAGTCAAAACCATCAAGACATCCGTTTTTCTGTATCAGATCTTGATCACCTGATCGATTTTATTGAAAAAGGTATACCGTCAAATCATTTTTTAATTTTAACATCAACACTTATTGATAAAAGAAAAAAGATTTATAAAGCTATTCAGGAAAAAGGGTTTATCAGTGACTGCTCAGTTGCCCAAGGTGTAAGAAAAGCAGACGTGGACGAGCAAAGAGTTGTCTTACAAAGTATCGCAGGACAAATATTATCTGAGTCAAAAAAAACAATTGATAATCAAGGACTTCAAACACTTGTAGATTTAACGGGTTTTAATCTTGATATTTTTTCTCAAAACTTAGAAAAGTTGATCGCTTATTCTGGCAATAATCAACACATTCGTATTGCAGATGTTAAATCGGTTGTAAAAAGAGACAAAAAAGATCCAATTTTTAACCTGACCAATTCATTGATGGAAAAAAATGTAAAAAATGCTATTTTTTATCTGAATTCATTGTTAAATGAGGGATATCATTTTTTGCAGATACTAAAATCGTTTGAGAATCAGATTCGTAAACTGATTTTGGTAAAATGTTATGCTACAAAATGGTATAAAAACAATAAATTAAGCTTTAATCAAATGAATTTTAATGAATTTAAACAATCTGTAATTCCCGAAATTGTGAATCACGATACACAGGTAAGACGCCTTATTGAAAAACAGGAAAATTATTTATCTGAACAAGGGTCAAGCAAGAAAAAAACCAAATCAAAGGATCTTTTTCTTGCGCCTAATCCTAAAAATGCCTATCCTGTATTTCAGACATTTCAAAAATCTGACAACTTTTCATTAAATGAACTTAATCAAGCCATGATTTTTTTAGGTGATTTAGATTATAAATTAAAGACTTCATCATTTGATGAAAAAACAGCCTTTGAAAGCTTTATCATTAATATGTGTAGAAAAGGAGGGTTTGCTTATGATGCGTCGGAACACAAAAATAGTCGCCACTATTTCTAATTTAAATTGTTCACCTGAATTTATTAAAGGACTATATTGGGCAGGGATGAATGTTGTCCGATTAAATACTGCTCATATGACGCATGATGATGCCCTTGAAGTTATTGAAAATACAAGAAAAGTTTCTGATAAAATCGGCATTCTACTGGATACAAAAGGTCCTGAAATAAGGACTTGTGATAATAAAAAACCTTTGACTGTCAAATATGGGGATATAATTCGAATACAAGGCGCACCTGGTGAAAAATCCAAAGATGATATTATTTGTGTGTCTTATGAACATCTTGTAAGAGATATTCCTGTTGGCAGCTCGATTTTAATTGATGATGGATATATCGCATTGGCTGTAATGGAAAAGGATGATAAATATTTGACCTGTTATGTGGAAAATGATGGCGTTATATATGCAAGAAAAAGCATAAATATACCATCTGTTCATGTTACGCTTCCTGCGTTAAGCCATAAAGATATAGGGTTTATTGAGTTTGCCGCTGATAATGATTTAGATTTTATTGCCCATTCCTTTGTAAGAAATGAGAAAGATGTTATTGCTGTTCAAAATATTTTAGACAAAAAAAAATCTGATATAAAAATTATTGCGAAGATTGAAAATTCAGAAGGCGTTGAAAATCTTTTTGAAATCCTTGATCATGCGTATGGTGTTATGATTGCCAGGGGAGACCTGGCTGTTGAGATCCCGACTGAACAGATCCCCTTAATTCAGAAACAAATCGTTAAAACCTGTATGGAAAAACGAAGGCCGGTTATTGTTGCAACCCAAATGCTTCACTCTATGATTGAATCACCAAGGCCTACAAGGGCAGAAGTGTCTGATGTTGCCAATGCCTGTTTGGATCATGCAGATGCTTTAATGCTTTCTGGAGAAACAGCCAATGGTAAATATCCTGAGGTCGCTGTTAGAACCATGGCCAAAATTGCAAAAGAAGTTGAAGATAAAAAGAGCAGTTTTATTGATGTGCCGTATACCTTAGAAGATAAAATCACAGCTTATCTTGCTAAAGCTGCTGTAAAAGCTGCTTTAAGGTTAAATACAAAAGGAATTGTTGCTGATTCTTTAACCGGCAGGTCAATACGTGCTCTTTCAGCTTACCGGGGAGACAGTCCCATATATGCTCAGATTTATGACAGAAGGGTTATGCGCCAACTCTCTCTTTCTTTTGGGGTCTTTGCTAATTTTATTGAAATGAATGTTTCTTCTGCTGAACCTTTGAAAGATGGTATTCAAATGCTGGTTGACGACAAATGTTTCAAAAAAGAAGATCTGATCATTGTTCTTGCTGGCAATTTTGGAGTAAAGCAGGGCGCATCTTACATTGAAATCAGTAAGGCTGGTAATTTCGAAGATAAATAATTTTATGACTCAAATAAATCTTTAGCTTGATAGGAACTTCGGACAAAAGGTCCGGCAGCTATCTTATTAAATCCAATAGTTCGCGCTTTTTTTTCAAGTTTTTCAAACTCTTCTGGTGAATAATATTTTTTTACTTTAAGATGTGATTTCGTTGGCTGGAGATACTGTCCAATAGTTAGAATATCACATCCATGATTAAAAAGATCGATCATAGACTGTTCAAGTTGATCTGTAGTTTCTCCGAGTCCAATCATCATTCCTGATTTTGTAACCATAGAAGAGTCAATGTGTTTTACTTTTTGTAAAAGGTCCAAAGATTGTTGATAATTAGCTTCAGGCCTTACAGAAGGGTAGAGCGATGGAACCGTTTCAATATTGTGGTTTAATACATCTGGCTTTGCACGTACAACTATTTTTAATGCATCGATGTTTCCTTGAAAATCAGGGATTAAAACTTCAACTTTTGGATTGTTTGGTAATGTTTTTTTTATAGCCTTGATTGTATCTGCGAAATGATAAGCTCCTCCATCTTTTAGGTCATCTCTTGTAACAGAGGTGACAACAACATATTTCAGTTTTAAATCATGTGCGGCTTGAGCCACTTTAACAGGTTCATACGGGTTTATTGGTTCAGGTTGTCCTGATGCAACATTGCAAAATTTACAGTTTCGAGTACATTCAGATCCTAAAATCATAAAGGTAGAAGTATCTTTGGAAAAACATTCAAACATATTGGGACAATTGGCTTCCTGGCAGACAGTATGTAACCCTGCTTTCGAAAGAAGCTCTTTTACCCGCTGATAATCCCCACCTTTTGGAAGACTTTTTTTAAGCCACGAGGGTTTACCATATTTTTTTTTAAGTTTCATTTTTTTTTATAATTGAATAGTTAAACACTTTTGAAAAATGTTTTATATAGGCATCTTTTATCTGATTCATTGAAATATCTTTTTTTATATTTTGGGCTGTCAGCTCTTTTTTAACAGATGTCATGGAAATATTTTTAATACCACAGGGGATAATCCATGAGAAGGGCTCAAGGTCAGGATTGATATTCATGGCAAGACCGTGAAAAGAAATTCCTTTTTTAATGGATATCCCAACGCTGCCAATCTTAGCATTACCTACCCAAAGGCCATGATTCCTTATATCTCTATCAGCATCAATATGAAAATCTTTAGCAGTTCTTAACATAATTTCTTCAAGGCCGTGAACAAAATCTTTTACACTGATTTTACTTCTTTCAAGGTCCACAATAGGATATAGGACAGCTTGTCCAGAGCAATGGCAGGTTATATTCCCTCCACGTTCGGTTTGAATAACTTCAATATTCTTAGACATCAAAAAATCTTGTGAAACGCTTAGATTTTCTTTTCCTCCTCTTTTGCCCAGAGTGAATACACATGGATGCTCAACAAAAAATATTTTATCTTCGGTAAGGGGTTTATCAATTTTTGATTGTACGACCTTGAGCTGAAAATCAAGTGCTCTTTTGTATTCGAATGTTTTAAGATCAATAAATACTGCCGAGCGCTTTTTTTGATTTATCCGCACAGACATGGTTTCCTTGCAGCGGACACTTCATCAAGCCGTGTAACTTTAGTTAAGTGTGGTGCTTTCTTTAGTTTTTCAGGGTTTGTTTTTGCTTCTTTGGCAATGGCTTTGACTGCATGAATAAACTGGTCAATATATTCTTTTGATTCTGTTTCTGTGGGTTCAACCATAAATGCACCGTCAACCACAAGTGGAAAGTAGACAGTTGGAGGATGAAATCCATAATCTAAAAGTCTTTTTGCCATATCCATGGTGGTAATATGGTATTTGTTTTGAAACTTATCATTGAACACACACTCATGCATACAAGGTTTATCATAGGGAAGGTTAAGGGTCCCTTTTAAGCTTTCTTTCACATAGTTGGCATTGAGTACCGCTAGCTTGCTAGCATCTTCTAACCCTTTTGCACCCATGGACAAAATATAGGAATATGCTCTTACCATAATGCCAAAATGTCCGTAATAAGTATGAATCCTTCCAATCGTATCTTGACAGTCTGTTATAAATTTATAGGTGTCCAGTTCTTTTTTAATTCTGGGTATTGGTAAAAAAGGTTCAAGGGCTTTAACGACAGCAACTGGGCCTGAACCCGGGCCTCCTCCGCCATGGGGTGTAGAAAAGGTTTTGTGAAGATTTAAATGAAGCACATCAATGCCAATTTCTCCGGGTTTAACAATACCCATAATTGCATTCATGTTTGCGCCATCTCCATACACGAGCCCACCCTTTGAATGCACAATTTCGGCAATTTTTTTAATATTGGATTCAAAAAACCCCACGGTATTGGGATTGGTTACCATGATACCGGCTGTATCCTCATCCATAACAGCTGCAATAGTCCCAGGTTCAAGAATTCCATCAGGTCCGGATTTAATATTGATTGATTCATAGCCGCACAAGGTTGCACTTGCAGGGTTGGTACCATGTGCAGTATCCGGAATAAGAATTTTAGACCGTTGTTTACCATTCTTTGCATGATAGGCATGAATCATCAGCATGCCAGCGAGTTCTCCATGTGCACCGGCAGCTGGTTGAAGGGTAACGGCATCAAAACCGGTAATCTGAGCCAGGTATTGCTCAAGATTAAACATTAGTTCTAATGCGCCTTGAGAAAACTCATCTCCTGATAATGGATGCGCACTTGCAAATCCTTGTCTGGCAGCCTGAACCTCATTTGTTTTTGGGTTATATTTCATGGTGCATGATCCCAATGGATACATGCCTGAATCTACGCCAAAGTTCCATTGGGAAAGACGGGTGTAATGGCGGACCACATCAAGCTCAAAAAGCTGTGGCAGGTCAGGGGGATCTCCTGTGAGCGTTTTATCGAGTTCAACACGTTCTACATCCAGTTTTGGTAAAGACATGGCACAACGGCCTTTGCGACTTTTATCCCATAGTTGTGGTTCATTAAAAATAAGTCCACTTGTTCCAGGTTGCTGACTCATTATTGTACCTCCTTTACCAATTGATCAATATCGTCTTTTGAGATGGTTTCTGTTGCACAGAATAAATAATGTGTTTTAAGTTCGGGATAGAAAGACTCAAGACTCATTCCTGCGAAGATGCAACTCTTGTGAATTAACGCTGCTCTTTTTTTGGCAAATCCTTTAGGAACCTTCATAACAAATTCATTGAAAAAGGGTGTGTTAAACCCAGGTTTAAACCCTGCTTTTTCAAGGCAATTTTTCAGGTATGCGGCTTTGTCATGATTTTGTTGGGAGATTTCCCTTATACCGATTTTACCAATAGTTGCAAGATACATTGCTGCTGTCATGGCATTAAGGCCATTATTGGAACAAATATTTGAGGAAGCTTTTTCTCTTCTTATGTGTTGCTCTCTTGTTGCAAGGGTTAACACAAAACCTTCATCCCCATTTGCATCAGTGGTTTTCCCGATCAGACGTCCAGGAAGGTTCCTCATTTGTTTTTTTGTGCCGGCAAGTAATCCTAAGCCCGGGCCGCCAAAGGATTTAGCAATACCTAAGCTTTGGCCTTCGCCAGCCACAATATCTGCACCAAAATATCCAGGATTTTTTAAAAGTCCATATGCCAGTGCTTCGGTAAAAGACGTAATAAATAATATTTTTTTTGAGTCAGCAATGGTTTTGAAAGCCTTTAAATCTTCTATATTACCAAAAAAATTTGGCGACTGAACCGCTATGCCTGCAATATCATCCATGGCCTCAAACGCTTTTAAATCCGTGAGGCCGTCTTTTGTATAAGGGACTTCTACCATTTCGTAACCCGCAGGACGAATATAGGTTTGAATGATCTGTCTGTGACTGGGATGCGTTAAAGAGGATACGGCAATTTTATTGGCTTTTCTGTTTTTTCTCAAAGCAATCAATGCAGCTTCAGCAAGAGCAGTTCCACAGTCGTAGTGAGATGCAGTGGCGATATCCATGCCTAATAATTGAGTCACCATTGTCTGGAATTCATAAATTCCTTGTAATGTACCCTGACTGATTTCAGGCTGGTAAGGGGTATAGGCTGTCATAAATTCTGATCGTGAAATCAAATAAGGAATAATAGCAGGAATGTAATGGTCATAACTGCCGGCACCGATAAAACATTTATAGTCTTTACAGGCGATATTTAAAGAAGCAAGCGCTTCCATGTGTGAATTGAGTTCCCATTCTGACAAACTTTCTGGTATATCAATACCTTCCTTTGTTTTTAGATCATCAGGTATGCAGTTAAAAAGCTCATCAAGGGATGTGTGTCCTGTAACCTTTAGCATACTTTCTATATCTTCTTTGGTATGTGGAAGATAACGCATGATAGTTTATCCTTTCAGCATGGCAAGATATGCTGCTTTGTTCATTAAATCACCAATCTGGGAATCATCTTCCGGTTTTACTTTAACAAGCCATCCTTTATCATAGCAAGAGTCATTCACAAGTTCTGGGGCATCTTCAAGAGCATCATTAATCTCAACAATTTCTCCGCCTATCGGGAGATAGATTTCAGAGACGGCTTTCACTGACTCAACACTTCCAAATTCATCACCCTCTTCAAAAGTATCCCCAACTTCTGGCAATTCGACAAAAACAATTTCTCCAAGCTGATCTTGAGCATAATCATTAATACCAATTGAAACAATGGCACCTTCTTGTTTCGCCCATTCATGATCTTTTGAATATTTTACATTATCCGGTAAGTTAAGATCATCAATTTCTTTCATAGCAGCCTCCAATAATTATTATTAAATAAAATTGTTTATTTTTTTTCTTGCAGTTCTATCCGGTCTTATATCTGTAACAATTGTAGCATTTATTTTTCGTTTTCCTTCTTTAAGCAACAATGTCGTACCAGGGGTAAGTTTTTTTGAGACCATGACAAACCCACAACTAATGCCTTTTATCTTTAAATCCTGAGGAAGATTTTTTGAACATACACTTAAGATTCTATCATTATGCCAGGTAATCCCCATATCTGTGGCACAGGTTAAAACTTTACCCATCTGATTTTTATGTTTATCTAAAACCTGGGTATTGGCTCCAGCAGAAACTTTTCTTAATGAGTCTCCAACAAACGGGAAAATATAATGATCGTTTTTATCAGGTAAAAGGGCATCACTTCCAATAAAAGTTTTTGTAAAGGATGTTTTATCATGCGTATACGGCATGGCAAAATCCCATGGGTGATTAATAAACTTCCAATGTCCAATATCCTGATGGGATAAGGGCAAACATGCACCTGCTCTCAGTGAATCTCTTGCACCCAATCCACAGGCAGTGATACTGAATTGTGTACCTATAGATAAAATATCTTCCCAGAATTTAACGATTTTTTCTGGGTTCAAAAATATCTCAAATCCAAATTCACCTGTATATCCTGATCTTGAGAGTAATATGGGTGTTCCATCCAGTAATTTGACTTCGGATTTACCTAAAATAGATTCAGTAAAGTTGCCTTTAAATGAAAAATACGGCATTTGATTAAAAATAATTTCAGGATTTTGGATTAGTTTTGAAAGAATGCGGGCTGAATTTAGACCTTGAATATCCATTTTAGCAATTTTTCCGGATAAATCTTTTATACTAACATTAAAGTCTTTTTTGTTGGAATTAAGGTGTTGGGTAACCGTTGCTCCCATCCCTGCATTAACGCAAATCATAAAATCAGAATCGGAAAATTTATAAACAATTGCATCATCGATACAATACCCATCGTTATTTAAAAAGGCTCCATAAATACAACGACCGGATTTAAGTGTGGCAATGTCCCTTGTAAAACAATAATTGAGCAGGGTAAAAGAATCTTTTCCATTAATATCAATGCAGGCCATATGACTGGTGTCAAAAATACCGGCTGACGTTAAAACAGCAAGATGTTCATTTTTGACTCCAGTGTCATACCATAAAGGCATGTCAAATCCACCGAAATCAGCCATGTTTGCACCCGCAGCTTTATGCCATTTATACAAAGGTGTGGTTTTTAAATTGATGGTCATAATAACAGTCCTCAAATATTTTTATGGGTTAAAAAATATAGGGAACCTTTAAATTATAGGATTTATATACAACAAATGTTTCTACAGATCTGATGCCCTGGATTTGAGAGACTTCTTCGGTGTAAAATTCTAGTAGGCCAAAACCTTTTTTAAAAAGCACCGTTGTTAAAAGGTCAAATCTTCCTGTAACAACACTCACTGAAATAACCCCTTTCAGTTTGCTGATCTCTTCTCCTTTTTCAACTAAGTTTATTTCTGATAACTTAACGCCAATAATAACAATACGGTGGCCTGGCAATGTGGCAGGATCAACAAGGCCACAAATTTCTAAGACACCTTCTTCCTGAAGTTTATTTACCCTTGATCTAACGGTGTTTTCCGTTATGGAGAGTTTGTCAGCAATTCTTTTAAAGGATTTTTTCCCTTGTTTTAATTCTCTGATAATATCGATATTCATACCATCAATCTTCATGGGCGCCTCATTTTTAGTTAGAAATTGGTGGAAATATTATTTTAGTTGAATTATATTGAAAAGTACCTTACGACAATGATATTGTCAAATTAATTTTGGTTAAATTCATGAAAAATTAAATTTTGATTATAAAAATTTATGGAATTCATTTAGATGTTTAAAAACGATAGCAAAATGATTATAATTCAATTATAGCAAAACTATAATTTACTGGAGAGGTTAATGCCAACAAAAATTGTTGTTATTGGTGGAGGTCCTGGAGGATATGTTGCAGCGATTAGGGCTGCAGTATTGGGCGCAGATGTGACGCTCATTGAAAAAGAAAATTTAGGTGGCACATGTCTTAACAGGGGGTGCATCCCTTCAAAAATAATGAAAAATTCTGCCGACCTTTTTTTAAAATTTAAAAAAGCAGGACAATTTGGGATTCAGGTCCAGGGTGATGTAACTGCTGATCTAACAGCATTGATGGGAAAAAAGAATAAGATTATTCAGACACAACGTAATGGGATTGCCGCCTTAATGCAAAACAATAATATTTCAGTAGAAAAGGGCAGGGCAAAGATTAAATCTCACGGAATAATAGATTTAATTTCAGATGATGAAAATTCAAAAGAGCTTGCGTACGATAAATTGATCATTGCAACAGGAACTAAGCCTTTAAGTGTTACTGATTTCCCATTTGATCATTCATACATATTATCTTCCAATGATCTTCTTGAAATCCAGGAGATTCCCAAATTTATTGTTATTGTAGGAGGAGGGGTGATTGGATGTGAATTCGCTTTTATTTTTGCCGCATTAGGCTCACAAGTGACGATTGTTGAAGCAATGTCAAGATTGCTTCCTTTGCCTTCAGTTGATGAAGAATGTTCTAAAGTTCTATTAAGAGAAATGAAAAAAAAGAAAATAAAAGTGTATTGTGATACGATTGTAAAATCTTCTAAAATCAATGATGGTAGGCTATCTATTAATTTAGAATTGTCCCCATTCACAGATAATCCAAAACCAAAAAAATTAAAAACAAAGCGCATTGTTTCTGAAATAATGGCGGTTTGCATTGGCAGGTCGGCATTGTCAAAAAATTTAGGGTTGGAAAATATTGGTTTACAGACAATGCCACAAGGTTGGATCGATGTGAATGAAAAATTAGAAACAAGTAAAAAGGATGTGTACGCTATTGGAGATATTTTAGGTCCTGATAAAGTAATGTTGGCCCATGTGGCCTCTCATGAAGGAATAATAGCCGCCCAAAATGCTATGGGCAAAAAAAGTGTCATGGACTATAACGTGATTCCAAGCGCGATTTTTACCATGCCGGAAATTGGCACCGTGGGGTTAAGTGAGAGTGAAGCCAGGAAAAAAGGTTATGATGTTGAGGCGTACAGTCTAAATTTTCGAGTACTTGGAAAAGCCCAGGCAATAGATGAATTGGCAGGAATGGCTAAAATGATTGTGGAAAAACCAACAAATAAGGTGATTGGTGTTCATCTAATTGGCGCCCATGCAACCGATCTTATCGCAGAAGCAACCCTTGCGATTCAAAATGGATTAACAGCAAGCCAGATCGCTCATACTATTCATGCCCACCCAACTTTGGCTGAAATTATAAGTGAAGTATCATTAAAAGCATCAGGAATGGGAATCCATGGATGATTCGTCCTATTTGTTTAATGGAACCCTATATTGATTAATATACCGCCTGAAAGTTTTGCTTGAAACACCCAAAATTTTGGCTGCTTGATCCTGTGTTAATCTTTTGGCTCTCCAACCTGTGTAAATCCGTTCGAATTTCATTTTTCATGAAAGCCTCCTTTAGGGCTTTCATAATAACCGGACAGTTTATGTGCTACAAATCCGGACAACTTATTTGCTCCCAACACGCTTTTTTTAATGTGTTTACGCATCACTGATTATTCGATATAATAAAAGCATATTAGAGCCTTTAGATAAAAGAGCCATGTTGATTTTTATTAGAATCAATATTCTTAAATTGTTGTTTCATCTTCACAAGAGATGCAATCAGGAGCAAATGATGGAAGAAAGCGGTTCTGTTAAGCGGTTAAAAGAAGAAATTCGTCAATTGAAACAGGAAATTTCAACATTAAGGCTGACATCCAAAATTTCTCTTGAAACGTTGAATTCTTCGGTAGACGCCATTGTCCGTTACGATGCCGAAGGTCTTGTGGAGTATCTGAACCCTGCCTTTACAAGATTGTTTGGCTGGACATTTGAAGAGCTCAAAGGTAAACGCGTGGATTTTGTCCCGGATGAAGCCATAAAAGAAACCCAGGAAGCGATTCAACTGATGGTGTCTGGAGAGAAAATCATCAATTTCCAGACAAGACGGTTGACCCGTGACGACAAAATTCTGGATGTTGCCTTGAGTGTTGCATCAATTTTTGATGTAAACAAGATTAACCTGGGCAATGTTGTGATTATCCGGGATGAAACGCATCGCCGGCAACTGTCCAATGCCCTTCAAAAAACAAAAAAAGAGTATACCCAGCTTTTTAATGCATCCGTGGATGCCATTGTCCGCTATGATGCCGAAGGTCTTGTAGAGTATCTGAACCCTGCCTTTACAAAGTTGTTTGGCTGGACATTTGAGGAGCTGAAAGGCAAGCGCGTGGATTTTGTCCCGGATGAAGCCATAAAAGAAACCCAGGAAGCGATTCAACGAATAAAGGCAGAAGAAGAGATTACAAATTTTCCAACCCAGAGGCTGACAAAAGATGGAAGAATACTGGATGTGGCCATGAGTGTCGCTTCCATATATGATGGCGGTATCAATATCGGCAACGTTGTGATCATCAGAGATGAGACGAAACGAAAAAAAGAGGAACAACGAAAGCTTGAAGCCATCGGCACCCTTGCAGGAGGCCTTGCCCATGATTTTAATAACCTGTTGTCCGTAATCCTGGGCAATATTTCTCTGGCAGAACTGGAGGCCAAGGAAAATATCAACAGTCTAAAGTATCTTTCCTCTGCTGAAAATGCCTGCCTTCAGGCAGGCAAACTTGCCAAACAATTGATTACCTTTTCAAGGGGCGGCACCCCGGATAAACAGGAAGGCTCCATAAAGCACTTGATCCAGCAGGCTGTCTCCCTGATCTCGAAACCCCCGGGTATTGAGTGGCAGTTAGACCTGCCGGATGATCTGTTTCCGGTTGAATATGATGAATCCCAGATGAAACAAGCCATCAACAACATCCTGTACAACGCAATAGAAGCCATGCCTGCCGGAGGAAATCTCATTGTCCGGGCAAAAAGCATGGTGGTCACTGAAAACTCAGGTCACGGTCCTACCGCCCTTTCAAGAGGAAGATACATCAAGATCGTGGTCCAGGACCAGGGGAAGGGAATCCACCCAGATCATCTGGAAAGAATTTTTGATCCATACTTTACGACCAAAAGAATGGGGGTGCAGAAAGGTATCGGACTGGGGCTCACCATCACTTATTCCATTATCCATAGTCATGGTGGCCGTATTGTTGTTACATCCGACAACCATGACGGAACCATTGTCACCCTTTATCTGCCGACTGCTGAAAAAAAGGACAACTGGTCAGTGTCGAATAAAATAGAAAACGCCGTCCAGAATTCTGTCATTATAAAAAAGATCCTCCTCATGGATGATGAAGAAATGATCCGCAGCCTTGGAAAAAATATCCTTGAAACACTTGGTTATCAATCTGAAACAGCCTCTGACGGCACCATGGCCATAAAACGGTATAAAGAGGCGACCCTGGCCGGTAATCCATTTGATCTCGTTATCCTGGACCTGACCGTAAAGGGTGGTCTTGGCGGCCTCAAGACCCTTGAAACCCTTCAGCAGATAAACCCCGATGTCATTGCCATTGTATCAAGCGGATATTCTTTAGATCCTGTCATCACGAATTTTAAGACATATGGCTTTAAAATGGCCCTGCCAAAACCCTACAACAGCCGTTCCATGAAAAATGCCATCCTCCAGTCGGTCAAAGGAACTCCCTGACGAACACGGCCATGTTCATTATGACCGCAAATCAAATTCAATGTCTCCATGTTGATCAAAAATCTCGTCCGACAGCAAAAACTATGTTTCATATCGAAGATATTATTAATCCTTTTGTTCGGGGTAATACAGGCTTAAGTCTTCAATACTTTTTGGGGTATTAGCTTCCATTAAACATGGGTATAATTGCACATTTGGGTAAAAATCCTCATAGGATTTAACATACACTTCGATAATCGTTTACGACATCTTTGCTTGAAAAATAAGTTTCAATTTTCAAAGCTCCTCTAGCTAATCATTCAATTTCAGTCTGGTCCTACCTATTTCAAAATCCAACTCATTTCAGTAAACAAATCAGATATGATAGTGCATCTGTATTTGATTGTTAATAAATTTAACAGCAGAAAGGCGCATATTAATGTAATTAATCCTGCGGAAAGAGAGGCGGCATACGTGATTGATGGCCTGATGCATAACGATGTGGTGAAAAGTGATATCCATTCAACTGATACGCATGGTTACAGTGAATTAATTTTTGCCACCACTCATTTGCTTGGTATCTCTTTTGCCCCCAGGATTAAAAGTTTTAAAAATCAACAGCTATACAGCTTTGAGAATCCTTCGTTATTAAAGGTTCTTGGTTATAAGGTTCTGCCCAAGAAAAGAATTAACACTAAAATTATCCAAGAACAATGGGACTATATCCTTCAGTTAATTACAACCATTAAACTTAAAGAAACAACCGCCTCGCAACTATTCAAAAGACTAAGCTCTTACTCACGGCAGCACCCACTTTATCAAGGCCTAAAACAATTTGGACGTATAATTAAAACTATTTTTCTGCTCAAATATATTGACGATTTGGAACTTAGGCAGATGATAGAAAAACAGCTGAACAAGCTTGAAAGCTCGAATAAGTTTGGTAAAGCGGTTTTTTATGGCAATAATCAGGAATTTCAGTTATCAACTAAGGAAGAACAATTGATTGCCGATGGCTGTAAGCGTCTAATTGAAAATGCGAT
>JAAEKY010000530.1 GCA_024227235.1 Desulfobacteraceae bacterium
ATATCTCGCATCGATAATTTTTCCATTTTTATCAAGTTTAGTTCTAACCCTGAATATAAAATTTCTTTTTTTATCAAAATTTTTTTTTACATAACCATCTTTAATTGAGGTAAAACCTTTATAACTTGATAAATAATCGGTTTCTGGCGCTTCATACGGCCAAATATATTCGCTGCGGTTATTTTGTTTATCCGGATAATATTCCTGAATACCGTCTTTTTCATTAGAGAAGGTCAATTTATAAGAAATGTGCCAATTTTCACTACTAAGTTTTGCATCTTTATCATTTTTTTTAAAAACAAATAAAAAATCCTTAATAACACCTTTTCCATAAGGTATTACCCAATCTCCTATTTTTAAATCATACCCTACAAGTTCATCTAATTTGTGTATATCTAAACGATATGTATTTTTTGCATACATCGGGATTGGATTTCTTATGTCTTTAAGTATAACGGTCTCTACTTTACCCCAGGGTTCCCAGCGTTTAGTCCAAAGATGTTTTTTGAGTGTGAGGTTGTGTTCGTTATACCTAACACCCCCAACATAATATCCTTCCTTTTCAATGGTTATACCACAATGATCAATTGTTTCTGAGGTTGCTGTAAAAATGCCATTGGCATCAGTTTCACCTCTTACAACCTTAGAACCAGATGTTGTAAACCTGGCAAACGCGTACGCTCCAATCACAGGTTCTCCATTTACAGTCACAACTTTTGCTGCTATTTTTGCTTTTGGCAAGCCAAAACAATTAGTTGAATAAAAAAGCATACTAAAAATGATAAATAAAAGTATTTTAAATCGCATAATATTTTTTTTCCTTTTATTTGCTTAAACCTACTATCTCTTTAAAAAACTTATAACTATGTTGATAGGATAAATCCTTATAATCACTATGCCACCATAACTTAGCCCCGCCATCTTTTCTGTCTTCAGGCCAATGACCTGAGTCGCTTATAAATATATCTGACATATTAAAGTTTGTCATCTTTTCATGAGGGTTACTCCCCATTGCCCAAGAAGTAGCCGGAAACGCTTCGGCAAGCAGCCAATTCCGGACAGAAACATTCGGCGCATCAAGATCATGGTAATAGTCATTCAGATCTGTATCCCCGACTCTTCTCATAACAAACGCACTACCTGTGGCAGGATCAAATAATTCTTCAGGATTTGCTGTAAAAAATGGTTCAGTTTTTAATATTTCACCGTTATTAACATCTATTATCTCATTTTTTGCTTCTTCAGCGGTATATTGCCTATAGGTTTTCATTGTACCTGTATCTATAAGCAATTTAGACCAGCCTAATCCGCTGTTAATGCCAAAATTAAACCCCCATCCTGCATAAGGGCTATATCCACCACCCGCATTTGGTAAAAGTTGAGGACGACCTTTAAACTTTTCCTGCTTTGCCCAGCTATTTGCTGTAATTCCTTCTAAAAAAGTAGATCCTTCATAATTGGCCAGAACATTTTCAGTGGAAGAATGAAAATTATAGATATTGGTCGTAACTACTGTTTTCAGTCTGTCTTTCCAGGTTAACCGACTTCTGTTATCCGTTGCATCAAATAAATTATGCCATTCACTGGCAAATAGTTTTTTAAGACTTGTACCATTATATTCAATATATCGTTCCCAGTCATCAAAGATCATATGGTTATTGGCAGTTATGGGTTGAGCCAATCCATATGCTTCAAGTGCGACTGCAGCATCAATTGCAAAGTAGTCGTTTACCTTCAAACCATGATCCTGAATCGCCAGTCCCGTAACCATATTACCAAGACTGTGGGCAGCTACCGATTTTTTGGCCGGCAGACCATTCACAAAATTGGCAAAGGTTTCTGAAAAATTAAAGGCACTGACAACCGCCTGATGATAATGGCTGCTGCCTAAACTAGCCGGTGGATTACCATACCAGCAAACTCCGTAAAAACCACCTTTATAACCTGAATGATACAACCGTTTAAAGACTTCAGCAAAGGTTGCTTCGCCCCCGTCTTCATCTACATTGTAGCCATGAATAAATACAAGCTCTTTTTCAGGGTTAGTATCAGGATCACCATCTGTATCCATACAAAATGGAGGCTTTGAGGCTGTTCTATCAGGACGAGTTTTATCTCCGCCTCCTGTATTTCTCATATTTGCAAGTCGATACATCCTGGTAACATCGTTTATTGACATAGGCAGTTGGGTTCTTGCTACAACTTTTTGGCCTTCTTTTGAGTATACTTCAAGTTCAAGGGTTGTATTTAACTCTTCTATCTGATTTCCTGATCTTAAATCATTAAGACTGAATATTGGTTTTATACATTCTACAAGAATAACTGATTTCCCATCTTTTATGTCTTTAATATTGGTTTGAGTTAGCAGATATCCTTTAGAGTTCAACGGTTTTGTTGTTCTTTCTCTTAACTCATAACCTGCTTGGAAATTTGTTAAGTATTCATTAGAACTATCTGGATTTAAAAATACATCTTTTACTATTGAAACAGCCTCGTCTTTATTTTTAAGTCTTATTTCAAACTCATCAGTTAAATATTGTGGTGACTTTATAAAATCAAGCATTACAGGAAAGAAATCAACAAGGTCTCTTACTCCGTTTACCTTTTTATCTACACCAAAAAACCCGCTGTTATCTTTATTTCTTCCCGGCAAATCATCAGTAGAACTGTCGGCGAGTCCTGTATCTGTGTCTGAGTCGTCATCTTCATCATTATTTACCCAAAATCGCCAAGGCTGGGTTTTTGTTACCTTATTTTTATCTGCATCATTTATTTGCCCGTTTCTATCATAATCAGTAACCAGCGCAATTTGTGGGATAGCATATTCCCAAAGTATATTTGCATCATCACCATTTTGAAAAAGTCTAAGAGTAAGATACTCAGAAAAGTCAAGAGTTGAGGAATCAACTTTGTAAAAAAGGCTTCCATCTTCATTAAGCGTTGCTTTAATTTCTTGATCACCAAAAGCAAATATAAGTTCACGATCTGAACCAAACCTTAACAATGAAGGTAACTGATCTGAAACTATATCGTAAAAAAAATCAAATTCTGAGACCAGAGGAACACTTGACTCTGCATCCGGGTCAAGCATATTAATTTTATATGTTTCTCCTGTTTTTTCATCTTTTTCCTGATACTCCATTTTTTCTAATTCAAACAAAGAAAACTGCATTTCCGGTCTAAAGACCCATTGGTATACTGGATCTTTAGTTGGATCAATTTCCTGTTCAATATCAGTCTGTTCTTTATCATACAAAGGCACCATAAACGGTACAAAATGTTTAGGTCTGTATGCAAAGAGTTTTCCTGCTTCATCACCTCCAAGAGAAGAAAAATCAGGGTTGTCTATGATTTTCTCTCCGCTTATGTGAATATAGTAATGGGCTTTACTGACGGTACCTTCGGGTAGCTGTACCAGTTGAAGATGCCTGCCGGGTTTGATTTCAAAATTTGCAAGATAACCGGTGTTGCCAAGCGTATTTTGAGCCACAACTTTTGCAAGTCTGCCAGTGTAACCTTCAAGAGTCTGGGGCAGGGGGGTTCCATCGGCATCTGTCCATTCTGTGGTAATTTCTATGTATTCATCACTGGTAAGGCCTGAGCCTTCAAA
>JAAEKY010000531.1 GCA_024227235.1 Desulfobacteraceae bacterium
GATTCCATTAAAAAATCCTATCGCAAGCTTAGTATGAAATACCACCCAGATAAGGTCAGTCATCTAGGTGATGAATTTAAAAAGGTTGCTGAAGAAAAAATGAAAGATATTAATGCTGCCTATGATTATTTTAAAAAGCAGAACAATTCTTGATGGTGTACCTCTTCAAAGATACCCCATATATTATTATCTAATTACCAAAAAACAAAATTAACTTTTATCTATTAGTTATCCATAATAAAAGGAGATAACAGTATGCCTGTTTCAGAAAAAATGAAAATCTTCGCCGAAAAATCTTCTTGGATCAGAAAGATGTTCGAAGAGGGTGCACGAATGAAGGCTGAGCATGGTGCCGACAAGGTCTTCGATTTCAGCCTCGGAAACCCGGATCTGCCTCCCCCTGCTCTTTTTAACGAGACCCTTCTAGAAATAGCAAAAGACAAAACTCCGGGTATGCATTCCTATATGCCAAATGGTGGTTATCCCTGGGTGCGTGAAACCATTGCTGCCAGGATGTCCGTTGAACAGCAAGTTCCAGTACATCATGGTGACATGCTCATGACCTGTGGAGCAGCAGGAGCATTAAATGTTGTGATGAAAGCGATGCTCAACCCCGGAGAGGAAGTAATCATGCTGGCGCCTTACTTTGTCGAATATAACTTTTATATCGATAATCACGGAGGTGTTGGTAAAATTGTCCAAACCGATGCCGACTTCAATTTAGACCTTGAGGCCATA
>JAAEKY010000532.1 GCA_024227235.1 Desulfobacteraceae bacterium
TACAAAAAGAAATATTTGGAGGGTAAATATGGGAAGAAAAAAAGCTTCTTTTAGGGGAACCTGGTATCCTGCAAGTAAAGATGAGTGTGAATCCAATATCAAAGATTATTTAAAAGATCATAATGGGATTATCAAAGGTGATTTTCAAGGCTGTATTGTTCCCCATGCTGGCTGGTATTTTTCCGGCTCAATCGCATGCCGGACAATAGCCTCACTTGCATTTTCAAAAAAGGGAAAAAACATAGATTGTGTTGTGATTTGTGGTCTTCATATGAGGCAAGACGATACACCACTTATTTTTGAATCAGGCTCATGGGAGACTCCTTTTGGTGATCTTGATATAGATAAAGACTTTGGAGCAAGCATTCTTGAGAAAGCCGAGGCTGAAGAAGTTGAACTTATAAGAAAATCTGATAAATCATTCCCAAACGAAAACACAATAGAACTGCAACTGCCTTTTATTAAATACTTTTTTAAAGACACACCTATTGTCCCAATTGGCGTGCCTCCAAGTCAGGATGCAATAAAAACAGGTAATGCAGTTTATAATGCTGCA
>JAAEKY010000533.1 GCA_024227235.1 Desulfobacteraceae bacterium
CAAAACCGGGCGTTTGAAAAAAGTGGCTAAGCTGCTGAAAAAAATCTATGATGTCCTGAAACGTATGCAAAGTCGGCCTAAACTGCCTAAAAAAGAAACCATCAAGAGTGTGGTTTCAAATGTTAAAAATAAGATTTCCAGAAACAAGGCAAAGAAAGGAATGCCGGAGGTTAAAACGCCTGAAAAGCTTGACAATAAGGGGAAAAAGGATTATTCGAATAGTGATAAAGAAGGAGCCCCAAAGACGGAAGTAGATAAGCCAAGACAGCCAAAAGCTGAAGAGATCTATCCTCCAAGAACCGATAAGGCGATACGAGAATCTAAACATGTTGCAACAGAAATGGATAATGTTATAAGTAAGAGAAAAAATCCATCTTCTACAGTATTTACTCATGAAGACGGAAGTGTTTCTGTAGGAATTTCTGGTCAAAATAATACCAAGACAGCTGCTCAAGCGAGAAAACTTGAAGACCATTTAAATAAGGATCTTGAAACACCAAAATACAGAGTTTCTGGAGAATCTATGCCTGCCGACAATTTAAATGATATCGATGGGGGAAACATTAAAGGTGTGTGCTCTGAGCCAAAAGCAGCTAACGCAGCTCATAATAATCCCAGTTCTATAGATGGTTTTGATTCCAGATGGCGTGGAAATAAGGAAAACCCACATCCATATACACGAAAAAATGCCGATAACGTCCCGGTTGATCAGAATCAGATGGAACAATGCCTAACATGCGCAGATCACGAAAATGCGAAGGAATATATGAAATATGCAAACAATCATCCAGAAGAATAAGCTATTACCAAAAGATGGGCACATAGATAGTCTGTTTGATCGATTGGTTACGTATGTATCTGATGTTGATAAAGAATGGGTAAAGAATGTTAAGCCAGCCAGTAAAGAATCTATAGACCATTTGGTAAAAGTATCAAAAATTAAAGAAAAAGGTTTTGATCTACCTAAATCTTATAGGATTCTCTTAGAGAATTTGGGGGAAGATGATGGTGGTATCTTAAGCAAATATTTATTAATAGATACATCAATTACTGAAATATGTGACTATTATGAAGAGGAAAATGAGATTGAGCCTGAATCGATAAATCCTGAGATGCTAGTTATCGGGCTTTTTAACATGGGCGGTCAATTATCATTGGATCTAAAATGCCCTGGGGGGGCAAAAGTAATTATATCTGATGATGGTGAATTCGTTAGTAGTTATTCAGAAAATTTAGAAAAATTTTTATTTCAAAATGCTTTTATAAAATGTGAAAAAATGCGATATCCTGAATTTGCATCATATGGTGGATCAGAAAACATGTTAAGAAAAGCATTAGAAATAAATCGAGTTGATAATATTTTTAATGTTGTTGAAAAATATGCAGTAGATTATGAGTTCACCAAGGCTTGGTTCAGTGATCAAAACCATTACCTTGGACTTCGTGATGATGCATCTTTCATGGTTGAAATGAGGACAGGCATGATAATTGTTGTTTGTGGCAAAGATAAAAAATTTGTCACTGATTTTGGAGAAAAATTATCTCAGGCAATTGGAGCTACATATAAATTTGGAACTATTGATTGATGGCCCCGGTTGCCACTGGCAAGGGCATTAGCAGGTAGGGTGCATTCCCATGCACCATTTATAGAAGATTTAGTTGAATATTAGGGTCATTAGGGACGTCCCTATATATATAATAATGGGGTCACACTTGATCTGAGATTAATGCAGTACTTTTCAAGCCGGTAGATTATGTTAACTTCAGTTGCTGTCTTTTATTAATTGCCATCCGGTCTGAAGCCTGATATTAAATCATTCAGGATGCCATAATAAAAGATAAAGAATCAAAGAAGAACCTTTCTTAATCCGCCATTCTTGGTGGCTGATTTTGAACACGATCTAAAAACTAATTTTATACCAAAATTAAGCCATGCATGCGGCTGGCTATCCAAAGGCAATGCAAATCGAAATATGCAATGTTAGAGACAATGCCGTTTCCTTAACAGAAGGTCTTGTATTCAAGGAAAAACCTATGTTGTTTAACTCTATGTCGACGAGGAAACTTTCTGTTAGGACGCACTGATTCAGTTGTTTGAATGAAAATTTTTCTGATTTTTTCGACCAGTA
>JAAEKY010000534.1 GCA_024227235.1 Desulfobacteraceae bacterium
CCCGTTTCGTTGGCATACTATAAGTTAACGACAGATAAGAAAAAGCCAATTTTTATTTAAAATATTTTTAAAAAAGAGTTGCTTTTTTATTTTTTTATGTTATGATGGTTTTCCTTATGGGGTGGATTGAAAATGATTCACCCGTTTCGTTGGCATACTATTAAGTTAACGACAGATAAGAAAAAGCCAATTTTTATTTAAAATATTTTTAAAAAAGGGTTGCTTTTTTATTTTTTTATGTTATGATGGTTTCCCTTATGGTGATTGATTCACCCAAAAAAGTTGGTATCCTTAAAATGCTGACTTAAGAAATCGCAACTGAGCGCGTCGGTTGGGCTGAGGAAGGCGAGCCGCAATAATTAAAGTTTATAAAGAAAGTCTATTTAAGACTGAATTTAGTGCTCTACCAAAGTCAGTTCAACCGACTGCGCGAAGGCGTGCCCGACGTTTGCTTTATTCTTAGTCGGGTATTAATGGGATACGACTCAAATAAGTCGCTATCCAGATGAGTAAGCAGACACACCGCGGATCATCAAAAAAATCGCAGCCAAGTCGGCTGCGTGGTTCACACTGTCGCAATCAGTCAAGCACTTGACTGAGGGCTGCCATAGTGTGTTTCGAGGGAAGGCGCGATGTCACAGAGAGCGCTCAAATGCCACAAGATTCGATTGTTCATTAACCGTCGATGAAATTTTTTGGCTTTGGGTTCATTTCGTGATAATTGTGTTCCCTATTTTTTTAATTGTAATAGCTTTTGGTGATTATTCCATTGGTTCGAGTTCAAGTAGAATTCTTGGTGTGCGACTGTGAATAACTATGCGCTAATCCCCATAACCAAAGTTAGATTGCAGAAAAGCGATTGCAAA
>JAAEKY010000535.1 GCA_024227235.1 Desulfobacteraceae bacterium
GATGGCTCAGGTTTGGTCTTTGGGAGGCAGTAAAAGCAATACCAATTTCAACGGACAATATAACAAAACTTGCACCACCAAAGGAACAAATTTTTACTCATCTTGAAACTCTAAAAAATGATGAAGAGGGGGAAAAGCTTGTTTTAGCAGCTGAAAGTGCCCTGAATAACCCGGCAAGTATATTTGCCTTTGATATTAACTGGTATTCAGCAGAAGCTTTAATGAACCTCGGAGAAGAATATAAACCTGCCCACACCATTGTGTGCCAGGAAACATTCATGTTCATCAATAAACTGCCCGGTGTTGAAGAGCTTATGTTTTCAAATGAAACACCCTTTGCCAATGAAGAGACAAAACAGTGGTTAAAAAGCTTGAGCACCGCTGAACCTGGTAAAAAAAGTTCTGATTCAGCAAATTTAGATGAAGAAAATTATGTGACCCAAACAATCAAAGAAGCAAGAGCTGTCTTGAGGAAAAGAAACGGAAAAGTTAACTCTGCAAGCTTTTTGCATCAAGCAATTAATAGAGCTTCTTCAAAAAAAGACAGTTTTATTTTGCGACTGGAGCTTGTAAGAATTCTTGCTGCAAAAAGAAGTGAGAAAGAAGCTATCGGGCACTTGAACCAAATATTAGATGATATTTTAGAATACCAAATAGATATATGGGAACCTGAAATAGCTTTAAATGGCTTAAAAGCAACCTATAAAATATTTAAAAAGCAAAAAGACGTGAAATACAAACAAAAAGCAGAAGAGGTTTATAACATGATCGCCGGTATCAGTACTGTGGACGCTATGGGTTTATAGGAATATAACTGAAAGGGAACTTTGAATGAAAAAATTACACTTTTATCCAGGCGACAGGCTATTAATCCTTTATAATATTGGTAAGGTACTTATTAAAGTTAATGCAGTAGGCGGTCCAAGAAAAGTAATCAAAGATTGGTATATGGATGAAACACCTACTGACCACGGTAACTATATAATTTATGGTGCTCAAAAATATCATACTTCCACCTGGCAGGACTCAAAAATAAAATGGGGGACCA
>JAAEKY010000536.1 GCA_024227235.1 Desulfobacteraceae bacterium
AATATCTCCTTTTAGGAATCTATTTACTTTTAAGTATTTCATTACCCTATTAGTATCGTAAAAGGAGGTCAAGGTTCAAAAAAAATTATTTATTCATATTTATATTTTACTGCAGGAACAAAGGTCTCCTTAATGGTTCTTGGTGATACCCAGCGCAAAAGATTTAAAAGACTTCCTGCTTTATCATTTGTTCCGCTTGCCCTTGCTCCGCCAAAGGGCTGCTGACCAACAACTGCTCCTGTTGGTTTGTCATTAATATAAAAATTTCCTGCAGAATGTTTAAGATGATTTGTCAGTTGATTAATAACATATCTATCCTGGGCAAATATTGCTCCGGTCAGAGCATAAGCAGTACTTGTATCCAAAATCTCAAGGGTTTTATCAATCTCATCATCTTTATAAACATACATTGTTAAAACCGGACCAAAGATTTCTTGAGTCATTGACTCATACTCAGGATCATCTGCTAAAATCACAGTAGGTTCAACAAAATATCCTTTTGAATCATCTGTCATCCCGCCTGCAATAATTTTGGCATCTTGAGCAGGCATTTTCAACTGGTGACAATTTGTCACCGTTTCATTACCTTATTTTTTTTATCCATATTAACTCCACAATTGAGTTGAAAATCATTACTCTTTTTTGTCTGTTATTCTTTTTATTTCTCTATCAAAATCAGAAATATAATTTTTATCCTGTATTACTCTAAATTTATCATACTCTGTTTCTGCTTTAATTTTAGCTTCTATCGCTGACACCTTTCCTTTATCTAATAAAATCGGATAATCAGACAATTCTAAAAATTTGTCCAGAAACACAATCCAATCTTCCATATTCATAACAATTTCACGATTTGCTCTGTTTTCTGCAAGGTCCAGGTAAGCAGAAACTATTCTTCCAAGTTGTTTCAAGTGTTCTTTTTCAAGATAATTTTTTGCAATAGTTACATCTGATTTTAATATTTTACCACCTGGTGAATTTTTCCAGGATTTTAGTCCCATATAAATCTTATTTGCATCAGCTTTTGAATAAATAATTTCTGCTGCTGTTTTCCCATTAATTGCCCAATGCAATTTGTTTTGTATGGAAGAAAAAAAATCTTTAGTAAGCATAGAATTTTTATCATAATCAGCTGACAGGGCATAAATATCAGTAATTTTTTGATAAAACCTTCGCTCACTAAGCCTGATTTCTCTAATTCGTTCAAGCATTTCATCAAAATAGTCTTTGCCAAAATGCTGGATCTGCTTCAACCGCTCATCATCCATGGCAAAACCTTTGATGATGTATTCGTGTAAAATCTCAGTTGCCCATTTTCTAAACTCTGTTGCTCTATGGGAGTTCACACGATATCCAACAGCAGTAATAGCTCGTAAGGAATAATATTTTGTTTTATATGTTTTTCCGTCTTCTGCAGTATGTCGGAAATCCCGACATACTGAATTTTCATCAAGTTCGCCTTGTAAAAAAATATTTGTCAGATGCTCTGTTATGGTACTTCGACCTTTCTCAAAAAGCTGTGCCATTTTTTTTTGAGTCAGCCATAAGGTTTCATTTTGAAAAAATACATCTATATTTACTTTTCCTGTAGAAGTCTGGAAGATTACAAAGTTTGAAAGCTTTTCTAATTCTGATTCATTTTTCATTATTACTTTCTTCTCTTTCATTTACATTCTCCGCAAAACATTTACATTGACATTTACATTATGATTTAATATAACAAAGGAAGAACTGAATTGCAACAAGGAAAAATGATATGCGAGATAATTTAACTGAAAAGCAGAATGCTTTTTTTGAATATTTAAAGCAGAAGATTGGGAAGAGCGGAGTTGCTCCGAGTTTGCGGGTTGCAGCTTCTGATCTTGGAATCAGTCATGCTGCTGTTGCTCAGATGCTTAAGATGCTTGAAGATAAGGGGTGTATTAAGCGGGAGGGTCGGTATAGTCGCACTATTCATATTTTAAATCAAATGGGTGAAGTTTCTGATTTGAGTCGATTAATACAGGTTCCTGTTATTGGGCAGATCACTGCTGGTTTGCCCATGTATGCCCAGCAGG
>JAAEKY010000537.1 GCA_024227235.1 Desulfobacteraceae bacterium
AAACGCTAAACACTGACAGCGAGAACAGCCCCGCTGCAGCTTAGCTAAACGTTATACGCATACCCAAATATGGAAAATCCACAAAAGATTCTTAAAAAAGTCGGAATTGTCTTAATCGTTGTAGGCATACTCGATATAGCTTTCATGATATATTGTATAATCCACGAAACAAACTATTCTTCAAGTTTCAATTTGTTTGCGGTTATAGCTGGTATCCTGCTCTACCGTGGAGGTCTAAAAACAGCAAAAGTTGTTTCGTTTTTCGCTGCATTTTTTTTAGCGGGAATGGGTGGATTATTAATAGTCTTTCCTATTTTTATCCCAATCGACCTACTGTTCACATATATAAAGCTTTCCCCTTTTGCATCGTTGGGCTATCTAATTTTTGGCACATTTATAATTGTTTTTTTAGTGTGGATTTTAAAAACACTTACCTCTCGCCCTATTAAAGTGGCAATGGATCAGAATGGCATCAATCGCAAATCTTTCTTTTCTCGCCCACGCTCGGGGTTTATAGCAGGAATAATATTACTGTTAACTTTAGTAGGGTTATTGCCATTAATTTTAGGTGGTGAAACTGCAGAAATGGCTAAAATTGAAGCTCAGAAAAAAATCGTTGGCAACTACAAGTATGTTGTTACTTCTATAAATATTCATTCCAATCTCAGCGGAAAGACCTATGTAAATGCAGTTATTACAGCTTATACAGATAATGAAATTCAACAAATACCAGTATCATTTGAGAAGTAAATACGTATAACCATCATTGCGGACCGCTTGGGGCAAGCCCAAGTTCCCTCCCTGCGGTCGGCGGCCCCTGAACTCAACCGTTGAGTCTGTAGGAAAAGCCTAAAAACACTGGAGATACTGACCATTTTGTGCTAGATTTTTATTAAAATTGATTAATAACCCCTTAACTCCAGTGAGCAAAAAAATGGTCAAATATAAAAATTATTCATACGATCAAGGCGTCTTTCTACCGGTTTATTTTGATAGACAAATTTTGCCAGGTACCTTTGAATATTCTCTGAATCATTTGATTGATAATGAACTGGATATTGCCTTTTTTGATAAACGGTATAAGAATGATGAAACAGGGGCACCAGCCTATGACCCGAAGATTCTTTTAAAGATTGTTCTTTTCGCATATTCAAGAGGGATCACCTCCAGTAGGAAAATTGCCCAATGTTGTGAAGAAAATATTACTTTCATGGCGCTATCTGCCAATACACGGCCTCATTTTCAACCATTGCTGATTTTATATCTAACATAGATGAACAGGCTATTGCTCTTTTCCGAGAAATCATTCTTGTCTGCGATGAAATGGGATTAATTGGTAAAGAAATGTTTGCTGTTGATGGCTGTAAACTGCCTTCGAATGCATCTAAAGAATGGAGTGGAACTAAAGCTGATTTTAAGAAAAAATGTATTAAGCTTGAAAAGGCAATTGAAAGGATTATTAAAAAGCACAGACACATTGATCACACTGAAGATGATAATCATATCGTTGAAAAAGATACCCAATATATCAAAACCCTAAAAAAGCAGATCAAAAAGATCCGAAACTGGACAGATGATAATGATGATAAGCCAGGCTCTTCTGGTAAACCGATTAAGTCTAATATCTCGGACAATGACTCAGCTAAAATGAAAACATCCAATGGGGTTATTCAAGGTTACAATGGTGTTGCCATGGTAGATAATAAGCATCAGGTCATTGTTGCAGCACAGGCGTTTGGCAAAGCCCAGGAACATGGGTTGCTTGAGCCCATGATCAACAATACCAAAGAGAACTTCTCTATTATAAATAAAGAAGACAATGTTTTTAAAAATACTCAACTCACAGCTGATAGTGGCTTTCATACAAACAAAAATATGGATATGCTTCTTGAACAGGGAGTAGACAGTTATATTGCGGATCGGTATTTTAGAAAGCGAGATCCGCGGTTTGATAATACAGGCCGTTACAAAGAGAACGTACAAAAAGAAAAGAAAGACAGGATCTATTCAACCAAAGATTTTATCTTTGATCCTGACTTTAGGATCTGCATTTGCCCAGCTGGCAACCACCTTTATCGCAATGGAAAGAATATTGATAAAAAATGATATTCAACCACCCGATTTAAAGGACCGAAATCTGCTTGTTTAAACTGTCAGAAAAGGACCCGATGTCTTCGTTATCCGGATCGGACGCAAGTCAGACAGGTGGCCTATTATCATGACAGAAAACATGCACCCACCACAGCAGCAGATAAAATGAAACATAAAATTGATTCTCCATCAGGCAAAATGACTTACTCAAAGCGAATCGGAACAGTGGAACCTGTTTTTGCAAACATACGACATGCTCTAAATCTTAATCGGTTCAGTCTGAGAGGAAAAACCAAAGTAAACTGTCAGTGGTTGTTATTTTGTGCTGTTCATAACCTGAAAAAATTACACCGATATGGTTTACCCCTGGCAGCATAGGATAAAGGGTATACCCCTGGATATGAACATCAAATGTATCAAATAGAGACAGCCTGACATAAAAACAGACCGAATACCTTAACAACTAAATCGATATAAAATATTGGAAGAGTCTCAGAACAAAAAAGGGATCACCTTTTTGAAAAAGGCTTTTCCTACAGACTCGTTATGTGTAAAAACTTGACAATACGTACGGGATGGCGTACTCTGTATATAAATTTAACTTAAAGGTGCAACATGGCAACATTATCTGCAACAGAAGCAAGAAAAAATTTATACCGACTAATTGATGAGACCTCGTCAACCCATGAACCCATTACAATTACCGGCAAGCGTGGGAATGCGGTGCTGCTCTCTGAAAGTGACTGGCGAGCAATCCAAGAGACAATGTTCTTGGTAAATATACCTGGAATGCGAGAGTCCATAATTGAAGGCCTAAAAACCCCTATTGAAGATTGCTCCGAGGATCTTGACTGGTGAAGTGGCAAATTGTTTATACAAAACAAGCTCAAAAAGATGCAAAGAAATTGGGCTCTTCTGGCCTCAAAAAAAAAGCTCTTTCCCTAATTGACATACTAAAAGCCAATCCATATCAGGTGCCACCTCCTTATGAGAAACTAATTGGCGATTTAATGGGTGCATATTCACGGAGAATTAACATACAACATCGAATAGTTTATCAAGTATTACGTGAAAGAAAAGTTGTTAAAATTCTTCGAATGTGGACGCACTACGAATAACCACACATAACCATCGCTACCTTTAACCCTAAAATCAACGATATGTTCATTTTTTTCCAGGGGGGATCTTCGATCAGTTCCCTCCTTGCAGTCGGCGGCCCCTGAAGCACAACGTTATGCATAAATAAGGATCAGTAAGTGTTAAACAAGCCATTCATATTTGGAATTTTTGTTAATTTAGCAATTCTTGAGTTTTGTTTATGCTTCTGCTCTATATTTGTCATGTCAGTCTTTTTTCTGAGAAAATCAAATCGTAATTTATGCGACCAGTGGGATATATATAGTTTATTTCTTCCTACAATTATTATGAATTATAATGAAGTTTATAAATTGAGGTTTGGAAAAACCAGCCCATGGGTCACTATTTTCATGGTTAGCTTCGTTTTAATGTTCCCTACTGCTCTGACAGCAATGATTTTGTTATTTTCAGGTGGAGTATCCAGTTAATTATGACTAATTTGGCTAAAATGTTGCATAACCTGGCGCTACACTGGACCGCAAGGGGCGTGCTTTTTCAAAAACTGAAACCGATTTTGAAAGCAATTCTTTTAACCAAGTTTATTGGAAGCCCCTTCGTCCAGTGAGCTTTCCGTTATAGATCTTAAGCCATACAAATAGCCATATAAAAATATTGACTTTTAGCAAACAAGCTCTTATACTTTTGTCATGACTAATAATTCTGATTTTGAGTGGGATGATAACAAAGATAAAGCCAACCAAAAGAAACATGGCGTATCGTTTGCCCTTGCCCAATTAGCTTTTTTGGATCACCATCGTGTTATTTTGAAGGATCTGGAACATAGCGTAGAAGAAGAACGATTCTACTGTTTAGGTGATGTTTCTGGTGGCATTCTAACTGTTCGATTTACATACCGCTCAAACAAAATTAGAATCTTTGGCGCCGGTTACTGGCGGAAAGGTAAAAAAATCTATGAAAACGAAAATAAGATACACTGACGAGCCAATGGAAAACGTAAAAGTTGTCTCAGACTTTCTACCCTCACCTGAACAGTTAGCTCTAAAAGATGAGACTGTAAAGGTAACTATTGCTCTCAGCAAAGCGAGTGTGGATTTTTTTAAAAATGAAGCGAAAAAGTATAATACTCAATATCAGAAGATGATACGCCGGCTTTTAGATGAATACGCAACTCATCAGGCATAATTCAAAATCGATCTATAACAATCGCTACCTTTAACCCTACGGACCGCAAGGGGCGGCTTTTTTTAAATCTATAACAACCTTGGGAACAGTGTTGTTCTTACCAAAATTTAGTGGAACCTTGTTCCCTCCCTATCGGTCGGCGGCCCCTGAGATCAATCCGTTCAATTTTGTTTTATTGCAAGGAAGATTATAATTATAACCGGATGAATATATAGAATATTTTGATGATTATCATTTTTATATTCTGTGGCAATTGGGCAAAAGGGGGCATTATTCAAAGGTCTCTATGGGGAACGAAGGGTTGAATATCTAACCCAAAGTCACACAATACCACTGATCAGGCCATGATTTTTTTATTATATTCAGGATATACATGTTCCCAGTCCTTTCTTTTTTCAGGCTGGAAATAAAGGACCTGTTTATCTCTTTAATTTTCATTGTCTGCACAACAAGTTCACCTTTGTTTTTTAATCAACTCAATTAAAAGGAGGCATCATGCAAAAGTCTATCAAATGTATTACTGTATTAATTTTCCTGGGGTGTTTATTCCTAGTTCCGGGGCTGAATGCTGGCACATCGTACGAGTACACGGTTGTAAAAGCTGGACATGCTGGAGGGGATGTCACCCCTTTCCAGGCAATAAAAATGGTCCAATCCAATAAAAATAGTTTTATAATTGATGTCAGGACCCGTCCGGAGTTTGTCCTGGTCGGACACCCGACCATAGCTTATCATGTTCCGGTTAAAATCTGGACCGGTAAACATACCACTAAAGGATACGGGATGAATGTCAATCCTGCTTTTGGTTCTTACCTGAAAGGTAAATTTAATCCTGCAACAGACACCTTGATTTTTATGTGCAGAAGCGGTGGACGCTCCTGCGCTGCTGCAGATTTGGCAGCAGAAGCGGGCTGGCCTATATCACGGATATTTAATATGCTTGGCGGTTTTGAAGGCGACAAAATTAAAAATCCAGACAGTGCTTTAAATGGAAAACGCGCCATGGGCGGCTGGAAAAATGAAGGTCTGCCATGGACTTATTCGGTAAATAAAACCCTGGCCTATCCTGAAATGGAATAGAACTTATCAATATGGTGTCACATCCCTGCCACAGGTTATTTTAAACCTGCCAGGCAGGGATATAGCGCTATAATATTTTAGGAACCGCAAGGATTATACCCTTTTTTGCACCTGTCCCTCGCAATAATCCGTTGTGACGGAAATCATTGACAATTCCGGTAGTGTTGATAGTTCCTTCAATCAATATGGAAACTATAATTTTCACATTTTCAAAGAAAGCGCAGAAATTCAAAATTGTGTTCCAACGATTCTCTTGCAACGGGTCGCAAAAAGCCACGCCCGCTGAAGAGCAAAATAGGACGCACGGGAGCGGGCTGGCAAATTGTCTGATTATATGGTCCGGTGCGCTTAATATTAAAAGTCAGTTTTTTTTGGAAGAACCAGTTTCTTCTCATATGTTTGAAGAAATTTCCAAATGCTTCGGCGAACAAACAACAATACCTTTCTTGATTTCAAAAGGTTCATCAACAGGTGCAATTAGCCAAGCGGATTCAGGCTGCATGGAATCAACAAGTTCATGGAAACCTCGCGAGGGTTTTGGTGCTTTTGAAAGTTTACATTCAAAAAGGTGGCATCTCCCGGCCCGTTCTAAAACCAGATCTATTTCAGCACCATTGGAAGTACGCACAAAAGATGGTCTCCAGCGATTATGCAGTGCAATAATATTTTCAATTACAAAACCTTCCCAAGATGCGCCGGCAATAGGATTTGCTAAAAGGTAATCGTATTCTTCTATTTCGAGAAGTGCATGAAGAATACCGCTATCACGTAAATAGATTTTAGGAGATTTAACCAATCTTTTTTTAAGGTTTGTTGAGGCTGGTGGAAGTATGCGGAGCATGTATGTCTGCTCCAGAATAGCAAGGTATTTTTTCAGAGTAGGAATAGAAATATCAGCGGCACCTGCCAATTTATGATAGTTTACAGTTTGTCCATGGTAGTGTGCTAACAGCAACCATAAACGTTCAATCACTGGAACTGGTATATTAAAACCCAAATTAGGAATGTCACGTTCCATGAATGTCCGAATAAAATCAAGCCGCCAATCGAAACTATCCGGCTCATTATCAGCAAGGATGCTGTCAGGGAAACCGCCTCTGAGCCAAAGGTCTGACCATGAAGAAATGTCAGCAACCTCTTTCAATAGAAGCGGAGTAAGATCAGTATAAGAAATACGACCTGCAAGAGATTCTGTTGACTGCTTTATAAGATCACGGGAGGCTGAACCTAAGATTAAAAACCTTCCGGGCCTGCGATCTTTATCTATTTCAGAGCGAAGTATCGAAAAAAATTCAGGCAATAGTTGAATTTCATCAAGACAGATAAGTTCGTCACGGTGACGGTCAAAAAAAAGTTCAGGTTCTGCCAATTTGTTTCGATCAACACGATCCTGTAAATCAAGATAAACTGATGGGATGTTTTTAAGCAGTAATTTGGCTGTTGTTGATTTTCCACATTGTCGTGGGCCGAGAATAGCCACAGCGGGTGAACGTGATAGGGATCTGTTTAATCCTTTTTCGATAATTCTATTAATATATCCATGCATATTCGAAACCTTAGTTTATGATTTACATGGATAGTATCAATATTAGAAAATAATTGTCAAGTCTCTACTTGTCCAAAATTTAATTTAAACAAGAAACATGCTGACGGGCACGCCGGTAATGCGAGGCGTTCATGGCGGCAACATAAAAGGATATATTGATATTGTTAGAATAACCAAAAACATATACGAGGCTTCTGATGCGGAATACTGGATGGATCCTGAATATCTTCCCATTGGACTGAGCGGTGATTTTGGTGCTTTTAATAACCAGCCGGAACCTCGATTTACAGAACAGCCGGATGGCCAGATGGTTTCCTTGTATGGGGATGACGACTATCCATATGACGCGTTTGAACCCGCAGACCATGACAACCCCGAAGGTGCCCTTACCGG
>JAAEKY010000538.1 GCA_024227235.1 Desulfobacteraceae bacterium
GGCGACGGCCCTTGAATTCAGGTCGGCGGCCGTGACATGATCGCTGTGGGATGCAGCCATAAGCGCCAGGGTTCCGCAGCCAGTGCCAAGGTCCAGTGCCCGGCCTGATTGCTTTCGTATGGTCAGGTTGGAAAGGGTTATGGTGCTGGAGCCGACCCCCATCACATAATCCTGCCGGTCCGGGCTGTCCAGCCTTTCCTGCCGGTCGAAAACCATATGCAACCCGTGAAAAGGAATCAGCTTGACAGCCGGCCACACCCGGTCTTTTTCAACCCGGATAAGACCTGCGTTTACCAGCGATTCCGGTTCAATGGGAGACAACGCCTTTTTCACCTGCTCTTTTTCGCATGGGTGTTCAATGAGAAAAAGCCGGATAAAGGTATTTAAAGGGGTATTTTTTTGGGTGCTTTTGAGCAATAGGGACAGGTCTTTTTCATTGATGGAAGAGATGTCCTTAACACCCAGCGCTTCAATCACGCCCTTGTCGGTAAAATTACAATCCAACAGGCATTGTTTAAAAATCTGATAATCAATTTTATTTTGAAATAAAAAAGAATCGGCAAGTGCGTGAGTATGCGGCATGACAAATATTGTTTATTCCTTAATTAGTGATACTTTAAACATTGAATTAACGGCAGTTGATAATGCTGCCAGACCCGGCAGCAATTCATTAACTGCTGATTCAGGGATAAAAGTGGCTTGACCGTATTTTAATGAACAGGCAAGAACACCATTTGACAATTTTATATACCTGATTTTAGATTTCCATTGGTTATAAAATTGTTCTATTGAAACAAGCGATTCAGATGATGTCATCGATGAGAGCTTTGTATTGTTTTCAATCAGTTTTAAGCTAAAAATTCTATCAAAAAAGGGATTCTTGAATTCAAAGCTTTTCATGCCTTCAAATTTTAACAAACGGGCTTTTTTTGTTGTACTGAGACGAACCGTTTCCAGGCCGGGTATTTCTATCCTGATCGTTGCATTGTTGTCAGGTTCTATGCTCACATTATAGTGGTCATAGGCGCCCTGGATTTTGCCCATCTGGTGATGCTGTTTCGCCGGAACAAAGGTAAGATTGAATCTATTTGCAATGCCCGGCATTGAATTTCTGGCTTTTCTCCAACCAAGCCTTGTCATATCCAGAAATAAAACCCTATCCATCAAATACAGGGCTGTAAATATCACTGCTAATGTGAGAATAAGTTTCATTGGTTTTAGTAAACCTTTAAAAAAAGAAGATGGTATTGATCATATAGACATGGTTATGGTGCAACTTTCACATTGGTCTGACTGGGTGCCACCTGGGCACCTGCCGGCATATTTGCATTCATTCCATTGTGAGCAGATATGCTTGTTAAATGAACACACGCCTGTCCCTGAATTTTGACACAGGAACTTCCCTTTTTAAAGGTAACTTTCCCCATGTTCATACCTGACATAACGCCTTTATTAACACCTGCCTCATCACCCATGGAACGTGATATTTCAGACTTTAAAGTTACAACCTGCTTGCCTGCAAACTTGACCTTGGTTGATGTTTTTTTTGCCTGATTGACCATTGCTGTGTTGGGATAGGGTATGGGGACCGGGCTTGGTGCAGGAGGCGCGGGTGTCAGGCAGACATCCGGCATGGCAAAACAATTACCGCCGGCCTTTGTCGAAGCGAAAAAAATTCCAGGCATTTTTAAATCCTCAAATATGTTGTGTTATCCTAAATGTATCTGGTTCCCTTTTACCTTAAAGTCTTCTTCGGACTTAAAAGTTATGTCTTCAGCTTTTACATGATATGTAGTTTCGACAACCATACGCTTACGCTTTGCTTTTAATTGATACAGATTTTCAACTGTCTTGAATATATCCTTGATTTTATCAACTACAGAATTGGCAGTGGTTTCCATTTTGTCTGCCACTATTTTCAATTGTCCGATTTTGCTTAATAAATTTTTTCCGGTATATCGCGTTTCCTTAATATTGAAATGACCTAGTTCAGCTGTGGTTCGAATATCAGGAGAGCTGATTTTCAGCTGGTTGTTTTTAATGCCGATGGAAGAGCCTTTAAAATTCTCAAGACCAGCTGTCGTTAGGTTAAGGGCTGAATGACCTGAAATGTTCACCTGCTCTGCACCGAGATTTAAATTTCCTTTGCAGTTCAATGATAAGTCTCCTCCTGGTGCTTCCACGCAAATACTGCTGCTGTTAGAGATTACCTTTGCCTTACCTGATGATGGGGAGTATTCAAAAATCAGATCCTTCTGATTGCTGAAGATTTGTATATTTGCTTTTCCTTTGGAACCCTCAATTTTAGCAAACGCACCATTTTCAATTTCAAATTTCACTGGTCTTTTTTTATTAACTACTTTCTGGTTCAACACGCCAATAATGTAGATTTGGTTTTCATTTTCCAAAGCCACCAAAACCTGGTCACCGGGGGAGAGGACATCTTCAAGCGGCACTGCTATCCTGGCCTTCAAACCCGTCGGGTACCCTGGCACCTGAACATTCATATGTGTTGAACACTGATCATGCTGTGTGCCTGAAATAACGGCAGGTCCAAAATAACGAGAGTTTGATCGTGTTGTGAAAAGATTTGCTATTTTTGCCATTTGAGTCACCTTGTGTAAAGCATTGCTTTATAAATATAGCTTATTAATGATAACAAAAAACGTACTCTCAAATAATCTACGGTTCAACGGGTCGGGGCGGGGTCCATTCCTGTGCCCAGGCCAGATCTTTGTCGGTTCCCTCAGCGCCTTTTTTTTTGGCACCATTCCAGTTGGTATGTTCTTCGTCAATTCGATGTAACAATGTCTGTTTCAGGTTTGAATCCTTAAAGGAGGCGCCTTTAAGATCTGCATGGGACAGATCGCCGTATATCATTTTTGCGCTGGAAAAATTGGTCACATGGCAAACAGCGGCCGTCAAATCCACCCGGTCCATTATTGCATTAGAAAAGTCAGCCTGTTTCAAGTTTGCTTCTTGAAAACAGGCACACTTAAGATTTGCCCTGTGAAACACAGATGCACTTAAATTGCTGCCGGTAAAATCCGCTGTGTGGCAATTTGATTTAATAAAGCTTGCTTTTGACAGATTCGATTTGGTGAAATTAACCTGGCGGCAATTGGTACCATCAAAATTGGCTTCCGAAAGGTCGGCACCTTCAAGATCTGAATCCACGAATTCTCCGTTTCTAAGATCCATACCAGAAAAAATGGTTTTTTTAAGATTACATAAGGTAAAGCGCGTCTTATTCAAGATAACAGAATTAAAATTGATTTTATGAAAATCAGTTCCTGTGATGGAGGTGCTGCTAAGATCAATGTTTTGGATACTCGCCTTTCTGAACTCGCAGCTGTTAATTTCTGCGTTTTTAAATACGGAATTTGTCAGGTTTGCAGATTTAAAGGATGTGCCTGAAAGGATTGCGTTTGAAAAATTTGCATTCTTAAGCATTGCCCCTTCAAAATCAGCATCCGTGAGGTCACATCCTGAAAAGTTTGCACTCTCCAGATTAGCACCTGAGAAATCCGTATTCGTAAGATCAATTTTATTAAAGTCACAGCCGGTTAATGAACAGTTTGAAAACCGTGCTCCTTTCATGGCCGACCTGAAAAAAGATGCATTTGTCAGGTCGCATTCAATAAACCCAGTGTCTGATAAATTTTTATTTGAAAAATCAGCGCCATTAAGATTGCAAAAATGGAACTGGCAGCCGGCCATATCTGAAGGCGTCTTCATTGTGGCTAAATTAGAGGCCCTTATAAACTGAACTCTTTTGAACAAGGATGTTTGAAAATCAATATCAGCGAAGTTGATCTCTGAGAACTGGCATTTTTCAATAGCTGTCTTTTTAAACAGGGCGCTGTCCAGGTGTGAGTTTATAAAATGAACTTGCTTTAATGATGCGCTGGAGAAATCAACATGTCGTAAATTACATTTTTCAAAGCTGGATTTTTCCAAAACCGCCTCATTAAAAATACTTTTATTCAGGTCAGTCTCAGAGAACTGCATATCGACGGCACTTGCATTGGAAAAGTCGGCACCGGCAAGACTGGCGTTGCCGACGGCAAAACCCATTATTCCAAATTCCCTCAGCGATCGTATTTCACTCTCAGGCAAATCGAATCCGGAGAATGGAATCTGAACGTCTTCAGGATCTTTCACAGGTATAGTGTTTGCCATGAATGAAAAGCGCTTTATCCGTGCATTTTTAAAACTTGCCCCTTTGCCATTGCAGTTGCTGAAAAATGGTCCTGAAATGATGCTCTCTTGAAAAACAGCATTGGTAAAATCCACATTATCCAGTACGATATCAGTGAGATGGGTTTCGCAGAAATCGGCTTCCTTAAGTATGACATCCCTGAAAATGGTTCCATTAAAAACCAGCTTTGAAAATAAAAGCTTTGGGAGAGACAGGTTAATAAAGATACTTTTATCAAATGCATCTTTGGACTGAATTTTATTCATTATGGTTTCGATATTCAGCAAACCATCCATTTTCTTTTCTACTCCTTATAAAGCTTTGTCATTTTAAGGTTTGCCCCTTCAAACGTTGTTTGATCCAGCCTTGCCTCAAGAAACTCAACTCCGTAAAGATTGGCGCCTGAAAAGTTAGAATAACCAAGGTCTGTTTTTTCAAGATTTGCCTCGAATAGATTGGTCTGAACAAACATAGCTTCTTTTATTGATGCGTTGCCAAAGCGTGATGAACTGCACTCGGCTGCCTGAAAATTGGCCTTGTTGAGTGTTGTTTTGCTAAAATCCGACCCTTTTAATTCGCAAAAGGAAAAATCCGATTCAGTCAGTACCGCCCCAGTCCATATGGAGTCCGGCGCAATCGCCATTTTAAAAGAGCAATTTTCAAAAATACAGCCGTCTGAAGCACGCATTTCCGTAAGATTGGCTTTGTCCATACACATGCCTGTTCCCCTTGCGCCTCTTACGGATGCTTCCGAAAGAACAGCATTTGTGAAATCACTGAAGCTTAAATCCGCTTTTGAAAATTCTGCTTCTTCAAATGCTCCTTTTACAAGAACCGCATTTTTTAAATTGGCTTTGGAAAAATCTGCGTTTTGGGCAGCAGCGCCTTTAAGGTTTGCTTCTTCTAAATTGGCATTTGTAAAAATGGCATCTTTTAAGTTTGTACCTGAAAGATTAGCCCCATAGAGATTGGCATTGGTAAGATCCGCGTTGCTTAAGTCTGATTCACTTAAATCAGCATGAGAAAGGTCAGCATCGCTCAAGTTGGACCCCTTTAGATTGGCTCTTGCTATTGTTGATCCGGAAAGGATTGTTTGAGAAAGCAGGCTTTCAGAATATTTCCCGCCGGTCATGTCAAGCCCGCTTAAATCAAGCTGTCGTAAATCTTCTCCGTCAAAAGACTGGTGTTGCTTTAATCGGGATATAAACAGCTCCCGGGTTGTTTTATCTTCTGAAGCAACAGGCAACTGTATTCCATAATCTTTTATTATCTTTGCCTGTTCTGCCTTTGCTTTATCGGAAAGTGGCGGTGGGGGGGCATCAGGATCAATACCTTGCTGCTTCAGGGCGTTGCGATATTCTTTTTCTGCTTTTGCATTTTCCTCTTCAATATCGATCCCGGCATCACCTTTTTCCGTTTCAACCTCAGCAGGCTCAAGCTCCCCTTCCAATTCTTCTGCTTTCAGTAATTCTTTCAGACGCGTCTCATAAAAGGATAATGGTTGGAATGCGCCTTCAACTGTTTCTGAAACAGTGAAAAGATGGTTGACATCTTCAAGCTCCTCATTTTGGACACGTATCCAGCCCCTCCAGACCAGGATCAGTTTTTCTTCTAACATGTCAACCCAGAATGTATCCAGATTCATGGGCACTTCTTTAAACATATCATTGCCTTCATCTTCAGGGCTCTTCACCGATAAAAAGCTTCTCACTCGAAGCCCTGGTAGTTTTGATTGATATGACTGATAAACTGGATGAAGGTTTTCAAAAAAAAGGGGTTCATTCCCCTTGAGATAATTTTCGACCTGCATGTCCGACGGGGCAGCATTATAATATCCCCAGTCAAAGTCAGAGGGGAACCACGGCCATTTTGTTTTAAGCCAGTCGCCCTTGTAAGTGCCGAGTTTTGATCTTCTTTGAGGCCATGTGATGGCAAAGGGGCCAAAACCCGCAGGTTCCAGTTTCCTGCGGGGTGAGATCAGGTGATCGCCATTTTGCACAATGTTGGGAATAAGCCGCTTTTTTTTGCCATCCGTAGCGGTAACTTTCCCATAGCCTTTTCCGACCGGATTTTTATCAAACCCATGACCGCCAAAGCTGTTTTCATACCTGAGTTCAATGGAAGAAAATGGCTCGGGATCAGAAGGCGATGATCCGAGGAAGCCCCATTTCCAGGTTCTGTCGCCAACAACCAAAAGGGATTTTTCAATTGATCCGACCCGGAATCTAACATTTTGCGCAGAACTGAGTCTGCCTTCAGGGGCGCAACAGTGTCCGGCAAGCAGCAGATCGGCTCTGGGTTTAAAATAGGCAAAATCCGATGAATACCGCGGGGCGCCCGTCATATCCTCATCATCAGGGTAAAAGACATCACCGGTTGGCGGATGCTGTTCTTCTGACAATGCAATGGGGGCATCATTTCTAAGGTCAAATGTGCCTTTGATGATGATGGTCATGGAGTGATCGGGGGGAATAATTTTGCCCAGGATGTAAGCGATCTCCATGTTAGTGGTATTGATTACGTCCAAAAGATTTCCTTTGCCATATAGATTAAAAGATCAACATCACCAGACCATACGAAAATCAGGGAAGCTTTCTTAGCCGTCACCGTCTCCAAAATCCCAGTGCCCTTTAGGTATTGTTACCTTGCCTGTGGGCTTCATGTCGATATTTCCTTTTGATTTAATAAGGATTTCCTTTGCATCTATGGTAATTTTTTTATTGGTTTTAAGTATTATTCCAGTGTGATCGGCTTTGATTTTGTTGTCTTCACCATCATAGAACATTTCTGCCGCTGAATTATCCAGAATTATCTGTGCAACATCATCTGCGCCGCCCAAAATATGATACTTGGTATCGGAATCCACCTTCACCGGACCTACTGTTCTTTTATTACGTCCTCTGTAATTAACGGCATTTTCATAGGCATAGTAACGTTTAAGCGAGATACCATTCACAGATTGGATATCGGCGGCAAGCGACAATGCGGTTTTAGTTCCCACAAAGGATTCGTGTGTATTGCCCTGTACGGTGAACTTACCGTCATTCAGCACCAGCCATTCACCATCACTGTTGGTTCCCCATTTCAAGCTTTTTCCGATGTCGATATAGGAGTTGTGGCTGGGTGATGCAATATGGATAAATCCTGATGCCGCATCCATGGTCATTTCATTTCCAAATTTGTCCTTTATCTGAATGCCGTCCGCTTCTTTCATTGTCATATGGTTGCCGCAGGCCTGTTTGATCGCAATTTCAGGACCGTCGGCCGTCATGACCATTTCATTGCCGCACTCCTGCTTGATTTCGATATTAGGGCTGGATTCGTGCATGATGATTTCATTGCCGCAGGCCTGCTTGATGTGAATGGATTTGTCGCCGTCTTTATCTTCGATGACGATATCGTTGTCCCCCCAGCTTCTGATGACATTTTTGGTTTTTTCATCCGGCA
>JAAEKY010000539.1 GCA_024227235.1 Desulfobacteraceae bacterium
ACAACTGCATTGGGCGCTGCTTATGCAGCCGGACTTGCAACTGGATTCTGGACCAGTACGGCCCAGTTAAAGGCCAACTGGTCTGAAGACAAAAGATTTGAACCTGCCATGCCATCAGAAGAACGGGAAAAAATGTATTCACGCTGGAAAAAAGCAATCAAGAGATCTTATAACTGGAAATAAGGACTTTAACCAGCAATCCGTGCAAAGCCGATTAATCTATGCGCTCAATATTTTGAATTGTGAATTTTTTATCTGATTCTATTGTCACACACCCCAAGGATGATAGACACTATAATGCATACATGTCTGATTCTGCTTTCTCAAGCAATGATTTCATACAATCAGTTTTCCCAAACACTTAAAAGTGTTTATTTGATGGTATCAAGGTGTTTAGCCTTATTTTCATTTACAAGGTTTTTCCCAACATACATCCATTTTTTAACCGTTTCATACTTCAATTCATTTTCAAGCGGAGAAAGTGTTGCTGCAAACCCATATCCCATTGGAGTCTGGGGGTTTCCATATATCCAGTTAGCTTTTTTAGCATCAATCCATGCGGTCGTATTAAAGTCATTGACCCAGGTACGCGCTTTTCCCTGCCACGGCTGTCGCCTTAACCATAATATTGCACAGCCGATATCATCAAAGTAATAAGCCTTTCCGTTGTGATCTATGACTTGAGCAGAGTAGTGAGGATCACTGAGTGCCATTTTGCACTCTTGACATACCATCCGATCCCAGACGAAATCAACAGGAAGCTGTTCTTTATTACCCTTTTGACATCCAAAAAGAAATAAAATAAACAATAAAAAAATGACTGTTTTTTTTATACACTTATCAGTTTTCATCTAACACCAGTTTCTTTGCCAGAAAATGTAGCCATCCGGCTTTGGCAGCTCTGATCATATACTGCCGGTCTATTTTTTTAAAAGAGATAATTTCTTTTCCATTTTCTTGATTTTTAAGCTCTTCAGCAGCATGTTTGTTGTCTACAGGTAAAAATTCGATCCCCATTGGTCCCATTATTTCTGATCCTATCACGAAAAATGATTTGCTACTCTCAAGCCAGCTCTCTTTTAAATAATGTTTAAAATAAATCTTGTCAACGGGTTTTGGATTGATCCCGGTTTTATCGCTGAAAAGCAGATACAAAAGCAGACCAGTGGCGGAGTCAAATGCTTCATAGGTTCCGTCCTTAAAAATAAGCTGACAATTGAATTGTGGATAGCGGGATGGATACATACCGCATAAAGGACATTCTTTATGCGATTCAATTTTTTTTGGCGCTCCGAAAACCTCATTTGGAAACACCTGGTTTGGGAAAGTGAAACTTGCTATTCCAAATAAAGCTGTAAGTAAAAATAGTAAATTAAAAAATTTCATATTAAACGCCCCGTTTTTATATAATAGACTATGAAAGGCCAAAAGCCCGTAACAAGAAAAAGCATCATCCCGTAAAAAGAGACTGTATGCATCTTTTTTTGCAAAAGCCTTGCCTTTTTTGCAAGGATCGCCGGCTTGGTAATCATTTCCAGCAGTCCTCCGGTCATGCCGGCACCAGTGGCAATAAACAAGGAAAAATATAGGAAGACACCATAGTAGTGGTATTGGGAACCAATAAAACAGAAAAGACAGTTATGAGAGACCATCTCATAAACATAAGTACTTATAAAAGAGATCGTTACAAGGATTGCGGTAATAAAAAACAAAATCCAGAAAGGGAATTCAAGAAGAGCTCCAAGCCGTTTATGTCCCCTACCCCAACGGCAAGTAATATATCGATTCCCCAGTAAAAGGAATGCAACACAAAAAAACAAAGAAAGGCTGATACTTGCAGAAGAGTTAGCCAGACTGCCCCCAATACCTTTGGCACTTTCATTGAAAACAGAACCACAGCAGGAAGTAATGACAGATGGATCTAAATGAAAAGCAAATTTAAAAAACAGGATGATTTCCATGATTGGCAGTGGGTAAATCAGTATTAGAGCCAGATATTTTTTTTTCACCAGTGGATAAGTCTCCATCTGGTTGTCAAGATAATTGATCACTAACCACATAAAATATACAAAAGTTGAAACTATTTTCAGGTTCAACAATAGGAATCCATAATTATTTGATGACAGTGTCCCAACTGCGCACATAGCTCCTGGTAGAACATTAGCCAGTTCATCCGCTGTTATTTCAAATAAAAAAAGCATCAGTATTTGTACAAACAATGTGAAATTAATGATTGATGAAATTAGATATGTTTTCTTTTCTAATAAAAATTGATTTTCCCCGGTGGAATTGTAATCCCATCCTCGGAAAATCTGCCAGGCATTAAGAACACACAGAGAAAAAAGTAACAGCAAGGTGCTGTGGCCGACAGCCAACCCTAAGATCCACGGATGTAAAATCATGATGATATGATTTGACCGTTTTTCATTTCAAAAATGTGATCAACCATGGATTTTTGATAGACATCCGGGTCATGGCTTGTTATCAGAATGGTATGGCCGGATTGCTTTAACCGGCTTATATGATCAAGCAGACTGCTTGTCAGCTCGCTGTCAAGGTGGGCACTTGGTTCATCAGCAAGAAGAATACCCGGGTTATTTATCAAAGCTCTGGCAATAGCTGCCCGCTGCTGTTCGCCGCCTGAAAGACTGCTTGTTTTAAATTCTCTGCGGTGTGTCAGATTAAATTGCTCCAGCAGTTGATTTGCCCGCCTGTATCTTTCTTTTGAACTGATGCCTTCGGGAATCAGAGGAAGCATAATATTATCTAAAACACTCATACCGGCTATCAATTGAAAGTGTTGAAATATAAAGCCGATATTTTTTCGTTTATGTAAGTTCATAAATTTTTCCGGCAATTTGGAAACCTTTTTCCCTTGTATAATCACTTCGCCTGTAGTCGGCTTTGTCTGGCAGCCAATCAGAGAAAGCAAGGTTGTTTTGCCTGATCCGCTGGAACCTTTCAATACAACCAGACTTCCTTCATTGATTTCCAGCGAAGTATCCTTTACAGCGGTTACTTCGTTGGGTTTCCCCTTATTGTATGTCTTGGTTACATTAATTATTTCAATAACATGATTATCCATGAGCGCCTTTTTATATATTCCGAATCATCACATCGGGATCAGTTATGGCTGCTTTCCATGCAGGGAAAATGGTTACAGCAAGATAGGGAACCACACAAATGGTTATGATCAATACCAAAAATTTGAAATCAACATCAGGTGTCAATCGAAACGATGGATAAATAGTGGACCAGCCTATAAAAATTTGTTTTAATCCTGGAGCTCTCAACCAGTAAACGAAGGCATACGCCAGCAATATGCCTGACACACTGCTGATACCTGATAGGATAAGTCCTTCCCAGAATTTAACCTGTAATACAAGCGCTGTATCCCACCCCACAGCCTTTAAAATGCCTATTTCCCTTTTTTCTTCCAGGGACAGGCCGCTTGCTTTGTCCCATATCAAAATTAAGAAAGCAAATATTCCAGCCAGCAGAGAGGAAAGTACAAAAGCGCTCTTCCAGCCAAAAACTGAAGCATAGCTGTTTTTAATCTGTTCCCTGGTAACCGTTCTCAATCCCGGGAAAAGCCGTTGAATTTTCAGAGCTATATTATCAATTTCCTCGGGGTTAGGTATAAAAACAGCAAGATCCGTGAATTCATTGTCAGGCAGCTCAAGAACTTTTCTTGCACCCTGGATTTGAAGTATCATCATGTCGTTGGATTGCAGTTCAGTCTCACCTCTAAATGTCCCAATGATGTCAAAAGAGATCAATTGCTGCCACCCGGGCTGAAAAAATAAAAAAGTATTGTCCATCTCGATATTCTTCAACAGTTCTAAAACCCCATGGCCGACAATCATTCGGAAATCCGGATTTCTTTCGATATCATCTGGATAGGATTTCCAGTCAACTATTTGATTGTATTCTCCTTTTTCAAGCTGATCCAGATCCATCCCGTAAATCGTAAAATTAGCCTGAAGTGTCTCCTGATAAAAATAACCCCAAACTCTTTTTTCCACTGCTTCAACACCTGGTATTTTTTCTATCTCAAGTGCATCCGGAGCCTGTATATTGACCTGGCGTCCACCTTTGATGCGCTGAACCGTGATATCAGGCAGATCCATGCTGGTAACCATCATTTCTTTAGTCAGGGAACCGTTGATGAAAAGAACGGAGGAGACGATAAAAACCAATACAATAAAGATAATCAGAATCAGAGTATTTTTTGACCAGCGACGCAGCATATTTTGCAGACTGTAATCAATGATATCTCTTTGTCTTTCAAAAATGGTTCTCAAAGTCATAATGTGGTTTTTCCCTATTACTTCACTGATTTACGAAACACAACCACACTAGGCATATTTGAATAATCAGGGGGTGCAAAAGCAAAACCTGCCGGAAAATGATCCAGACTGGCAGGGTAATCCTGAAAAGGTGTGGTAAGATCACAAATTGAGTAATGTCTTAAATACCTCGCAGCACTGTTTATAGCCAAATTCGGTAAACCAACAGCTTTTTGGAACTGATGTCTCAGTTTCAACTGATGTTGCGTTTTAGAAAAATGTTTGGAGAAATGCCGGTATTCCGTGGCACTCAATAAACAAAGAATAATAATCAATATTGCAAACCATGAAGAATTTCTCATTGATTTATTCCAAATGAATCGTTTTCTTAGCTTTATCTAATTTATCTAACAGTTCAGCATTAATCTGATTAAACTGCAATATTTTTAATCCATTATGATCAGCTGAAAATATATCTGCATTTCTTTTGCTGTCAAATGGAATGAGTTCATGACCCATTGGGCCGAGTACATCACTGCCAACCACATAAAAAGCTTTGTCGTGTCTTATAAATTTCAGCGTGTAATAATCTCTTACTAAAATAAGTTGAATATCCTGTTTTTTTTTACTGGATTCATATTTTCCAGGGTTATTAACAAACCGGCACATACATTTCATACCATCAAAGCTGCGATAAGAACCGTCCTTAAATTGAATCTGGGTAATCCATTTTTGATAGGGATGGACAAACATGCCGCAAACCACGCAACGATCCTTTTTTGTGATCGGAATATACAATTTTCTTTCAGCATTCTTTTTTTTACGGCTGAGATCAAGAGACCATAAATCCGTAACAAAAAAAAGAGAGATACACACACAAAATAAGATGCTTATACAGTTCTTATAATTTTGATTCATTGTCTGGATTATTTCATTTTTTTTCTTTTCGCAGCACGTTTTTTTCGAATCATGGCAGTGTCTTTCGCCATGCTGAGATATGCCTTTGTCAGAGCAGTATCAAAATCTGCGATTTCACCGCCGTGACTTTTTTTTGCAAAATCGGCTGCTTTTTGAGAAGAAAAGGCCATTTTACTCTGACCGGTCATTGTTCCCGGCAAATCCGATCCAATCAGATAAACAGCTTCATCCACATTTATCATTGGTTTTATCTTGCCTTCAGCGCCGTAATTGGCGGTATAAACAGCCTTTAGCCCTCGATCCAGATTCAGGCTCAGGCTGATGGCCGCACAATGCAAAGAGCAGGTCGGATCAACCAGGTCATCATCATAATGTATCAGATGACGGGAATGGCTCCACATTTTTCGGGCCATACCGCAATAGGGACATCTTTGATATTTGTTCAACTCATCTTTAGTTGGATCAGGATCAGGATTTGTTTTCGGAATAAACTGCAAAGGGGTCCCGTCTCCTGCACACTTATCGCCTTGCTTGAGCCAGCCTTTTCCCGGCATCAGGGCTCCGATATTTTTTGTACCCGCATGAACTGTACTGCACATTCCGATAAAACCGGTAGCTGCCATCATCCATATTGCTTTTCTTCGACTAATTTTTTTTTGCGATTTCAAATCTATCCTCCTTTTAAAGGATATTTAAATGTTTTGTCGCCTTCTATTTCTGCCTTCTAAAAAGTTAAGTAAATGCTTTTTTGTTTTTTGTCAAGAAATAGCAAAAAAATTTTGTGAGCCCACAATATGCTGGGTAAAGAGCTATTTGGCAAGAAAAATAGATATTGGTTGTGATGAATAACTATTAAATCGAAAAAATTAAATAATGCTGAATTTGAGTATAGGACACTTGCAATCCCTCCAATCAAATGTGATCAAATACTGGAATCTGAATCATCAATGATAGAAAGAATATTCATGACCACAATTTTCATGCTGCACTCTTGCAAAACCAAAATGAAGATCACCGCATGCCAGGTATTTATACCCTAAGGGCACACGTAAATCACTGTCATGACATATGTCCGCCAATAGCCATGCCGGGATTTATACATATCATCACATTCCTGCTCCAGTTCTTCAAGGTGGTTTTCAACGCACTTGTAATAAGCACTAACTTTGGGATTACGAGGCTGATAAATATGAAGGTCACTTTTTATAAATGAAATCATCCAATACAAAAAATAAAGAGGCCATACACCAGTTTCAGATATTGGCAATTTTCTTTTTGACAGCAATCTTTTTTATTAATTTTACTATTCGAATTATTATTTCTCCTTTATTGTCGGCCATATCGTTGGACATGGGGTTAAGCCATAATCAGGGTGGATCGGTTTTTTTACTATCAGCAGCTGGTTATTTTATTGTATTGGTATTCATGAACTTGCCCCAAACCTGAGCTTTCTTCTGTCTCCTTTAATTAGTGAGGTATTACTGTTGTGGTTGCCGTGGAGAGGTGTGTTTTTTTCATTGGCGGCCTCTCAATCGTTCTGGGCTTCGCTTTTTTCAGGTTTTCCCGTGTAAAAGATTTTTTGGAAAATCGCCCACGTTGACCGCATTTTTACCCATGGTGGGGCAGCGCTCTTTCTGGATAATGGTTGTTTTGTTCAGCCTTGGCGTTATCGGAACTCTGGGAGTATATTCCATGCTTCCGTTGTTCCTGGTTGATATCCATCGGATGACAGGGGCCCAGGCCAATTCTTTAATTACCGTGTCCAGAATTCTAACTCTGCCCATGCCGTTGTTTATCGGATGGGTGTCTGACCGGGTCGGCCTGAAACCAACACTATCGGCTGTACTTTTTTAACCGGTCTTTTGACACTGCTGGTTGGGATTTCAAACGGGCAATTCATTAAACTAATCATTTTCTTCCAGCCATTGCTGGCAGTCTATTTTTTCCCACCGGCCTTTGCTGCCT
>JAAEKY010000540.1 GCA_024227235.1 Desulfobacteraceae bacterium
GATTTTTTTTCTGTTTATTGGTCCATTTTCAATTCAATACGCAAAAGCAAATGTTAATATTACAAATGGCAATAATTTCGAGCAGACCACCGATCTTGCTTTTAATTCCCCCTTTATTGGTGGTCTTGCATTTAAGCGCTATTACAATAGCCAAAGTGAAGTTATTACTTCTATGGGGTATGGATGGTCCCAGAACTATGATTTAAAGATATTCCCTAATTTTGGCGGCAGTGATTTTGCTATTAAAATTTTAGACGCATCAGGACGCGGTTATTATTTTAAAATTGAGGATTACAGTGAAGGTGATACGTATCATAGTACATTTTCTGGAAACAGCACTATAATACAAGATGGCGGAAATAACTATATCTGGACACGGGCCAATGGTACGATTTACAAGTTCAACGATACAGGGATACTGCTCTCTATTACAGATAAAAACGGAAACATTCAAAATCTTACCTATAACGGAAACAGTCTTTTAGAAACGGTTACAGATCTTGCATCAGGAAGAGTTTTAACCTTTTATTACAATGCCTCTGACAAGATAGATTATATTACAGGCCCTGTAACCCCATCAGTACCAGATAGCATATGGGTATCCTATTCATATGATGGAAACAACAACCTTACAGGCGTTCAATATGCAGATGATGGCAACGGCTCACCCGCTTCAGGCTTTACCTATATTTATAATGATACCAATGATGTAAATAACCTGACCCGGAAAAAAGACCTTACAGGCACTATTTTATCCTCATGGACTTATAATACCAGTGATCAGGCCACCGGAAAAGTGAATAATAAAGGGACTGGTGCTCTATTTGATTATACCAATCCAGATGAAGTAGAAGTCACAGATATGTATGGCATTCGAAGCACCTATTATTTGCAAGAGTTTGCAGGCAGTAAAAAAGTCACTATGCGATCAAATGAAAGTGGCTGCACTACCTGCTCAAACGGTGTACA
>JAAEKY010000541.1 GCA_024227235.1 Desulfobacteraceae bacterium
AAGTCGCATGGATGTCTGTTGAAGCATTGTATGCTCACCGGAAAGCCTGATAAGCTGTTTCGGGTGCAAGGATCTTGAAAGCGGCCAAAGTCGGGTTCCGGAACCGCCCGCAAGTATAACCGGTGTAATCATTTAAGCACACTCCTTGTTTTTAAATATCAGGGACTGCCTGTTCTGGCGCTTAAGGATAACGTAATATTTTCATTTTGAGTGATGATTGAGAAACGCTTGTTTTAGGCACTATAATCAAATATGGTTTATTATTCAAGTAAAGCCGGTTTGTTTGTCTGCTTTGCTTCCACGACAAATTGATTTAGTGAAGGGGTGCAACCTGAGAAATCCCACAATTCCAATAATGATGACATACAATATCATAAAATCAAAATTTCACAAAAAGAGTTTGGCGGCCCTGATGGTGTCAGGGGCGATCGGGGCGGCAATTGCCTTTATGCTCACGGTTATGCCAGCATGTGCGTTTTCAGGTCCGGACAAACAGCTAACCGGCGATTGCCGTTCATTAACCGGCACCCGCAACCATGACAAAAAAAACAAATCGCCACATGAAAATTTAAAAAAGTGGAAAAAGCTTGAACAGCTTATGGGAGAAAAAGATGCGGCAGCCATATGCAATGAAAAAGGAGAAATAATTTTTTCAAAAAATGCAACAATCCTTGCTGCGCCCGCATCAACCCTTAA
>JAAEKY010000542.1 GCA_024227235.1 Desulfobacteraceae bacterium
ACCAGAAGCGTTACGCAATTATCATGACGCTTAATGATCCGGAAACAACAAATGCTAATAAAAAATACGCACAGTTGATCTGTTATGAAAAAAACAGAGACAAAGTCTTGGCAGCTTTTTTAACATTATGTCCAAATCTTAAATAAGAAGATGTATATCAATGCCGTTTCCTTAGCAGGCAGTCTTGTACTCAAGGAAAAAGCGATTTTGTTTAACTCTATGTCGCCGAGGAAATTTTCTGTTTGGGCGTACTGATTCAGTTGTTTGGATAAATATTTTTCTGATTTTTTCGACAATTATCCTTACCTTTTTACCGGAGCGATTAAAAAGCAAGACGATAGTGTCTTTCATATTCGATAATGCTTGGGCGAAATTTATTTGATGAGCGTATTTTAATGGTTCTGATTTTATGATAATTTCATCTTTTGTTGTCGTTGCGATTATCGCGGTAAAGTTCTTTGAAAACAATTTGGCGTGGAAATCCTGATAAACGGAGTGGACTGTTTTGCCGGAGAAGTTTTCAACCTTCAGCCTGTATTTTAAGGTCTTGTAGTCTTCTTCAACAGGCCAGCGAAGGTGATACAGTTCCGCGAAAACCCTGTGAGGATATTGGTCCATATCCGTTAAGGTTGTTATAAGGATTTCACTTTCTCCAGACGCAAGTTCAATGCGAACAAGGCGAACCTTCATCGGTTTTATGTCGAGCCCCATTTCGAAGCACTTGCGCTTTGATGTGGGTGTCGTGTCAATCTTAACGATTTGCTCCTTTTTACCGGATCTATAGAATTTTTTAACGACGTTCCATTTTTTATATGAAATCCGTGCACAAAACTGAGAGCCCATAGATAAGATCAGTTTAAATAGCCAGTGGGCGGGGTAGCCGCGATCCAAAAGGATGAGATCTTCAGGCTGAAGTTTGAGAAAATGAAATGCTGCCAACTCGCGCTCTCCCTCGCTTTTTGGGCTGATAATCGCATCAATCGTTACTTTATTTAATACATCGAACATTTGAGATCCTCTGGCTTTAGGACACGGTTTTCTACCGTTCGTTGAATGCCAAGCACCAAAATGTTTAAGAATCTGTTTTTCATCGGGTACACGCAGTGTTGTTCCGTCAACAGCCAGAAGATTGAAACCAAACCATGTTTCAAATGAGAAATTGCTGTAAAAATGTCGGAGCATATGGTCATTGAGTTCAATAAAGGCTTCGTGTTTTAATTTTGCCCTGGCTTTGGACAAATTACCTTTATGGATGGTCCGTTCGGCAATTTCTAAATGCTGGATGACTTTGAAATATCTGTTTAATTCGGTCTGATATGAGCTGTTATTCATATTCAGCAGAAAAAACATCAACTCGTGAAAAGGCAAAAGACGAGTTCTTGTGAAATCTTTAGGATTTTCTTTATGTTGCTTACAAAAAGCTTCAGAAAAGACAAGATTTTTTAATTCTTTGATGAGTTCCGGCACACATCTGGAAAATCAGGTTTCATGCCAACTTGTTCGGTTTTTAACATTTTTATTTCCTTTTTTTTGTGGATATTTATGCTGCAATTGATCGCTTATACTAACATAACCATACGAAATTACAAGTTATATTAATTAATAGCCACTAAGGAAACGGCATTGAGCCTACGATAGCGCAATGCTTGATAGGCAATAATCAAAGGGTATAGAGATAATATGAATAATACTGTCGCCGAAATCATTTCATAGTTTTTTGCAATTTTTCATATTTGAACAATCCGAGGAAAAGAAAAAAGCCACCTGCAAGCAACACTAAAGGGGCAAATACCAATCCTCCCCACCAGTTTTTGTAAAACAATTCTCATTTAGACACCAATG
>JAAEKY010000543.1 GCA_024227235.1 Desulfobacteraceae bacterium
TACGGGTCTTCATCAAAACCAATTAATGTGGTTGGAATTTGCTGTACTGGAAATGAAGTTTTGATGAGAAAAGGGATTCCTCTTGCTGGCAGTATGGTTCAGCAGGAGCTTGCCATTGTGACAGGTGTTGTTGAAGCTGTGGTTGTTGATGTCCAGTGTATTATGCCAAATATTCAAAATGTGGCAAAAAAATTCCATACTAAAATAATTACAACTAATTCCCAGGCTAAAATAGAAGGTGCAACACACATTGAATTTGAAATGGAAAAAGCTGATACAATTGCAAAAGAAATAGTTACAACTGCTGTGAAAAATTATAATAATCGTAATAATAAAAAAGCATACGTTCCAAATATTAAACCTGCTAAGATCATGGCTGGCTTTTCAGTTGAACAGATAATTGGAGCCCTGGCAAAACTCAATGCTTCTGATCCATTAAAACCTTTAATTGATTCAATAGCTGCCAATCATATCAGAGGTATTGTGGCGATTGTGGGTTGTGTAACTCCCTGGGATCACTATGGGTATCGTCATCTTGAATTAACCCGTAGACTTATGGCTCAAAATGTTCTTGTAGTTGGAACCGGATGCTGGGCCCATGTGGTGGGGCAAAGA
>JAAEKY010000544.1 GCA_024227235.1 Desulfobacteraceae bacterium
AAATGGATCAAACCTTCAGTTGACTCTTGTTTGATAAATTCACAACAATGAACATGCTACGGGCAAGCCGCAGATGTTAAAGTTCACCTGGACACGCTCGGGCGGGCTGGAAAATTATCTGATTATATGGTACGGCAGAAGCTTTGCTTCACAGCTGCATAACGGGTTATGAGGGCGTAGCGAAACAAAGCTTCAGCCGTAGTCAAAGGTGAATTTACCACCCCACTCCTCGGGCCGTTGAACAAACCAATACACATGAACAAGTCAGTGATCTAAACATTAGAATCTACTCGAAAAATTTATAAAATTAATTACAAACACAAGGAGAAAAAATGAAATCACTGCTCAAAATTACCGCCCTTTTTCTAATTTTAACCTGTATCAGTTGTTCATCAAAAGCTCAGCGCCCCCAAGAACACAGCAATTATGAATATTCTGGAGAAAAGTATGCCAAGGTAGAACTTTCTATCAACAAAACAGCATCAAAAGATCTTGATGATATAGTTCGGTTTGATGACAAAAAACTCTGTGAAATGATAGAAAAAAAGCTGGCAGTTTCAGGTTTAATCGAAGAAGCATCAAGCAATAAGGTCAAAGTTGAAATTACCGACATAAGGATCAGGTCCTCATTTAATGCAATAATGTGGGGAGTCATGGCAGGAGATGACCATATAACTGGAGATGTAAGCTTAATCGGAGAAGACGGTCGAACCATTTGTAAGTTTGAAATTTATGCATCATATGCTCTCGGTGGTTTTGCCGGCATGAATGAAACTCGAATGAGCTGGCTCTTTGAAAAATTCTCAGAACTTACATTAAAGGAAATAGCAGGCGAAAGAATGGCAAAAGCCAATTAGCAGCGATTCTAACCCATATGAGCCGCCATATAGCAATAGGCAATAAAAAATTTTTAGGGAAAAATTCATTTTCCCTTAATAATGCGTTAACAAGGCAAATCTCCTGGCTTAAATTCAAATTATGCAGTCTTAAAACCTGCTACAAACACATATTGAGGGTCTCTTACTCAGCTTTAAAGCTGATGGTTTGCCTTGATAATTTATTCAGGCAAACGCCCTAGAATATATTCGGTGACCTCATGCTGCCCTTTTCAAAAG
>JAAEKY010000545.1 GCA_024227235.1 Desulfobacteraceae bacterium
ACCTTCTGGCAATTGATGCGCCATTTGGTAATTTTAAAAATCCTGATGGCCTTAAAAAGTCAGCAACTATTACCAGTGCATTGGGGTGTGACGGAAAATGGGTAATTCATCCGGATCAGATTGATATTGTGAATCAGGTGTTTACTCCATCTGAAGAAGAAATCAAAAGGGCAAAACGAATCTTAGATGTTATAGAAAAGGCGAATTATTCAGGCAAGGGTGCAATTGGTGTTGAAGGAAAGATGATTGATCAGGCAACACTGAGACTTGCAAAAAAATTGTGGGATCAGGCAACCCATATGGGATTGGTCTAAGTTTGGCATAATATGATTTTGTGAGAATTTATTGAAAATCTACGGTTTATCCGTCAGCATTTTCTTTGTTTTAACTAACAAGAGTCAAATAAAGATTTAATCTCTTTTTTTTTAATATTTTGTTTGTTTTAGATTGAATAGATACCTATTTTTTAAGGACGGCATGGATCACTTTGGCAAGTTCAGCTATGCTAAATGGTTTCATTAGGCATGTGGTAATACCGGCCTGATCCAGTTGATCTTGTCCAATGTCATTATTGTAGCCTGTGGAGAGAATAATGGGAATGTTGGGATCAATTGTCCGTATCTTTTTTGCAAGATCTTTTCCTGTCATTTTAGGCATGATCATATCGGTAATTATAAGATCATATTTGGTCTTATTTGCCAAAAACAAATCAAATGCCTCCATGCTATTTGAACAAGTGGTTATTTGATATCCCAATCGTTGAGCAAGTCCTTGAGCCAATTCAATTTGAAAATCCTCATCATCCACAAACAGTATATATTCGTTATTGCCTAATATTAAGGGCTCCCTAGGTTTTTCACTTGTAGTATGGGGGGAAAATTCTGGTAAAAACACACTAAAGGTGCTTCCTTTTTCAAGCTGGGTATCAATGGTAATAGCACCATCGCATTTGGTTATTATCCCATGGACCACAGATAAGCCAAGGCCGGTGCCTTGATCTTTATCTTTGGTGGTAAAATAGGGGTCAAATATTTGATCAACAACATCCGGGCTGATACCGCAGCCGGTATCTGATATGCTTAACACAAGGGATTGCCCAGGCGTCAAACCCACAGGTTTAAAGCTATCATCTGAAGACAGCTTTATATCCCTTAGTTTTACACTAAGTGTACCACCGGTATCTTTCATGGCATGCCAGGCGTTAGTACATAAATTCATAATCACCTGATGTATCTGGGTATAGTCAGCAAAGATATACCCATTGCTTTTCAAATCGTTTTTTATATCTATGGTTGCCGGGATCGATGCGCGTAACAGCTGTAAAGTTTCCTTTACAATCAGTTTTAACTTTAAGGGCTGTTTTTCATAATCTGACTGATGACTGAATGTTAAAATTTGTTGCACCAAATCTTTGGCTCGATTTGAAGCAAGAAGCACTTTTTCAAATCTTGATTTATGCGGGTAATCATTATCAATCTCTGATAAGGATAATTCTGTGAATCCAATAATTACAGCAAGAATATTATTAAAATCATGGGCAATGCCGCCAGCCAAGGTACCGATGGCTTCCATTTTCTGGGATTGTCGTAATTGTTTGGAAACTTCAGCCTGTTCTTTTTCCAGCTTTTTTCTTTCTTTTAATTCATTTTCCAGTTTAAAATTTGCCTGCTCCAGATCCTTTGTTCTCTCTTGAACCCTTAATTCCAGTTTATCATGCATATTTTTCAATTTTTTACCGGATCGTTCCAGGTCATGATAATTTAAAGCCAAGTCACGGCCTTTCTGGATAATGGATTGTGTCTGATTCGGGTGCCATACATCATGGGTTATAATTAATAGTTTTTTATGATGAATATCAATGGCAGTGGCCTCAAACAACAACTCCTGCCCGATATTGTCTTTTTCTATCCACAGACCGGATCTATATATGTCCTTTTTGTTTTTTGCCCATTTTTGCTTTGTTTCCCGAATAAAGTTTCCTAAAAAACTGAACACATCTTCCTGATATGCATCACCTGATAGAATTTGGCTTGATTGGGGAATGTGCTTTATCCATTGTGGGGGTGTACCGACGAGAACAAAATGGTCTTGTTCATTCATTTCCAGAACAGCAAAATTAAGTGCTTGAAACAGATCTTCCAAAAAGGCATCATTTTTAAGGTCGAGCAATCCAGGTTTTTGGATGATTCGGTTCTTCTGTTTTTCTATTAGCAAACTGAGTTCATTAAATTTTTGCTGGGCTTGAGTTAAAAAAGCCTCCTGTTTTGAGGAATCCAAGATAATGAGACCATATCCTTTGTCCATCCTGAACAAGAGTGCATCTACACAAATATCACCTGGCATTTTTATGCACGAAAAATCCATGGTCTGACCTTGTAAGGGCAATATGCCTTCCATAAAAAGGACATATTCTGATATCTTTGAATTGGTTTCAGGCTCTTTGAAATCCAGCTCAGCCAGACTGCCGTCCCATTCCAGAACTCTACCGGCATCATCCAATACAAAATAAACCAGCAATTGGTCTTTAAACACGATTGAACATAATTTTTGCAGTATTTGACTGGATGGGGACTGCATGTTATTTCTCCATCATTTTTTGTGTCAGTATTTTAAATGCTTGTTCGACCTCATCTCCGGTTTTAGCACTGGTGATGATTAATGATATTCCTTGGTTTTTTAAATCATCGATCGTCTCGTCATCGATTTCCCATTGGTCTTTAATATCACTTTTATTGATCATCAGAATAAAGGGTAGCTTGCCAATTGTATTTTGTGCAATTTTCCTCAGGCTTAATGCAGTCGCAAGAGTTTTTTCCCTTGTGCCATCTGCCACATAGATACAACCGGAAGACCCTTTTAAGTAAGACAGCCTTACGTGTTGGAATTCATCTTCTCCATGGAGGTCCCATATAATTAGATCGACATTTGTATCATCCATGACTACGGTGGTTTTCTCAATTTTAACACCAACCGTTGTGTGATATTTATCAGAGAAAATACTATTTACATATTGTTGTACAAGACTGGTTTTACCTACTGCAAATGCACCAAGCATACATATCTTTTTTTTCATTGAGATCCACCTGTTGTTGTATGATAGTAGAAAGTTTTAAAGGATATGGCCCTGTTAAATTTTTTATCATCTAATGTCTCTTCTTTGGTCAGTGGTAATTGTGTTCCAATACCGGATATGGTTATAAATGTTGGATTAATCCCGTTAACCAATAGATAGTTAAATATATTTTCCGCTCTGTCCCGACTTAGTTTTAAATTCAATCGTTCACTGCCCGAGGAATCTGTATGTCCGAATATTACAATTTGCACAGGAGACGATGTGTCTGACTGAAGGATTTGGATCTTTTTAATCTTCTCTAAAACGTCCAATAAGACATCTTCCTGGTCTGGAACCAATGATGAACGATTGTTCTTAAAGTAAATTCTGATGTTCCGAAGATCTTTTAGAATCGATTCCAGATGTGTTTGATTAGGATTTTGGATTTTTTTAATATTATAGCTGTCAATCCCCGGTAGCATAATTGATTGATCTTTAAACTTTTTAATCCATTTCTGGTTGGCTTTTCCTATGGCATGGATAGTACCAGCGGTAAAAGATAAAGTAATAGTGGAAGGTGGTTTCAGCCTATTTTTTGCTCTCTGAATGATGAATTTAGGATCTAAGCTGTGATAAGGAGTTAAAGCAAATTTTAAATTGAGATTTGATTTTTCAACATCTGTTAATAAGGTTTCCGGATTATTGGCCAAAGGATCAAGAAGTCCTGAAATATGGTATGTTTTATTTTCTTTTTTTGCAGATAAAACAATCAGACCCTTTTCTGATGAAATTCGGGAAAGATATCCCTTCCAGATTTTATGCTTCTGATAAAGTGTAAACCCGAAATAAGAACTGGTAAAGAGAATAAAAAGAAGAAAAACCCAGAGCAATGGTGATATTTTTTTTTGTTCTATTTTAACCTTTGATTTTAGGCCGTCTTTTAATGACTCTCTAAAAATGGCAAAAGGGGATGAATCTCCATCAAATTGTTCAAGCGCAGCACCGGATTTCAGATGAATATGTTCTATAAGTTCCTGGTATTGAACCCTAAGTTCAAGTGGTGGGGTACCTCTTAAAACAGTAGCAAGAATGGCATGTTCCCCTTTTTCTATCCAGACCGTTCTATCTGATCCGATTCTAAGGGTTTCAAGATCTTCGTCTGTACTTGTGGTAAAAGAATCATTTACAAAATCTTGAATCGCACTCAGCATACCGGACACTAAATCCGGGTCCTGGATGATAGCATCCTTTGTCACCACATGTTCTAGTACCAGACCGGTTTTTTTATGGATGAGAACGATTTGTTCAACTTGAAAAACAAGTGTATTCAATAGAACAACTTCGGCAAAAGATTTCCCTGTTTTTAAAGCCTCAAATCGCCATTTTAACCCATTAAATGAGAAACTATGATTCAAGACCTGGTTCAAAGATTGAATCATACCCATGATAGTAGATGTAATTGCTTTGCGAATAGCGGGACCCAAAGCAGGAAAAATAGCATCTGCGATGGCTTTGGGATTGTTTTGAACGGAGACTTTAATTGAATCGTCAATGACAGGCTGGATAACCCTTGGCAATTTATCACCTTGTCTAATCGATAGCGAAATTGCATCGGGTAATGCATCACTGATCTCAATTGCCCTGACCATAGGATCGTCCAGGCGTTTCTCAATGGACTGGATCTGATTTTGCTCTGTTTTGAGAAGCAGGTCTTTTAAGTTTTCAAGCATTTGAATGTCAGGTGCTTTAGATGTCATTTCTACGACCTGTAAATATGAGTTGTTTTAGTTTCCCTGGGAACTATTGCTATCGTCTCCAGATAGTCTCATCGCAATTTCGAGAAGGAACCCAGATAGGTCGGAACGGTTTACTTTGGCATCATCAAGTTCCTGAGCCGTTTGTCTCAGCGTATTTGCGGTATGATCATGTTTGGTCAAAATATCTTCGGAAAGCACTTTTGATTGTTCAAGTATCTGTTCTCGCAATTCTGAGGATTTTTTAGCAAGATTTTCTTCTTCAATAACGATTTTTTTAGTCAATTTATCAAAATTAGTTTCCATTTCGTTATAAATTGATTTCTCAGCATCGTTACGATCCTTGGAGTCATTTGAAATTCGTTGTTTGATATCTCTTAATTCTTGCTTTACATATCCTTCCAACGAATCTAGCCGTTTAAGGATCTCCTGCTTGAGCTCAGCTGTTTCTTGGGCAACTCGATTCTCCATCTTGGTGAATCGCTTTTCATAATCTCTGGCCTGATTACCGAAAAGAATATCGCGAATTTTATCCATATTCCCAGCATCAGCCATCTCAATACCTGGTTCACTGTTGTCGGATGACTGAGATTTTGATGCTTCTTTTTTTTTAGTCTTGTTGGAATTTTTCATTAGTGATCTCCTTTCAATGTTACGATATAGACGTGTCAGTGATAATTGTAAATTTATATTATTAAGCCAATTATGTCAAGCTAATCATTGCTTTGTTTAATTAGATCCTCTTAATGCTCTAATCATAGAATCTGTTGGACATCTACGGTTTTACCTGTAAATATTTCATCCAAGTCTTATATGCTTTTTTCGCCTTGTTCTTGTAGGTGAGCATTCCTGTATGAATCTAAGCTTTTGCTATTTCACCTCGACTACCCAATTTGCTAATCATAGGATCAAAATCAATTTCAACCCAATTAATCACAAATGGGAATTCATGTTTAACTGCGTTTTACAAAATCATTTCTATAAATCTATTTTGAGTGCTTCATCTCACGGAACTCCATTGTCAAAGTGATGTGATATTATATTACTGTTGGAAATTATAAAGCGGTAAGTATTTTCAAGTGCTTCCATCAAAATTTTATAATTTTCGTTAAGAAGAGTTTCCATGTTTGACCTGTAGGGGCTCAAGGATACGAACTTTGTAAGGTCCAAATTTTTTACCCTCTTGTTTGTGATAATAGAGTTCTTTGCCGTTTCCACTAATTGACGGTCCTTCAACGAAATTTGATGTACCAACAGACCGGATAATTGTTGGCAAGCCAAATGAATCTAACCTGGAAGTTCTTGTGGCGTACAGGATTGCAGAACGAATATTGCCGGAATCAAGGTCTTTGGCTGATAATCGTGTGAAAAATAATGTCAGGCCGTCATTTGAAATAGACGCAGCATATTCGAGGTCAGGGGTATTAATATTGCTCATTATTCTTTTGGCATAATTTTCGTTATAAACAAACTGACCATCGGTTTTTTCAGAGAATAAAATATCAGACGCCATTATACCTGTAACTTTCATACCGATCATTCTAAAAGTGGCTCTTGAAAAATAGGCGGTGTTCCCATCTGAGCTTACTTCCACTCCCATATTGGTACTAACCTTAAATTTTAACAGGTTGGGCTCAATTTGAGGAAACCCAGTAATTTCCTCAACACCTGTGACCTGTCCGGTGGTTGGGTTGAACTTCCCTTTTTTAATGAATGATTTTGTTTCAGAAGCAATGTAATAAAAATTATATTTATCATCCATTGAAGGATTTCCATCAACCTGTTTGAGGCGGTTAATTCCCGGTCCGATTTCTCCTTTGTATACCCATTGGCCATTGATCAATTTGGCATAATGCAGGTCTCTGTTGTTTTCGCGCTCATTGGAATTGAAAAACAAGAATTGTCCATCTCTTGAAACAAAAGGCTCTTCTACACTCATGGTGGTTCGACTATGCCAAACAGGCAGGTCATGTATAGTCACTTTTTCAGGTGCTGAAAATTTTGAATGATTAACCGATTCAACACTCTTTACAGCAGGCTTGTCTTTTAAAGGCGTCGCA
>JAAEKY010000546.1 GCA_024227235.1 Desulfobacteraceae bacterium
TAATTTCGTCTCAAGCGCTCTAATTCTTACCATATAGTTAATAATTATCAACAATATTATTGAGTTCCAAATTTCGGCGAAATATTATAAACAAATAGCCAAGCGGCTTTTGACGCCCATATGGCATGTTATACCGCTGCGGCATAACAACCCCTTTAAAAGGAGGAAATGTCATAAATGATTCTGGAAAGAAGAAGATGCTGTATGCTTACAGCTGAAAAGGGGTTGGGATTTTTCTCTCAACCCCAAATATCTTCATGTGGTGATAGATTGAGATCATCTTTGTTATGAAGACCATACCCAATCCAGTGATCAGTTGGAGTAATGTCAACGGATTCGAAATATGTTTATTTTTTGGTAATTTCCAAGGTTAATCATTCTTGAAATAGTGTAATTTTCATCCCTTTACTCAATTCAACGCCCTCTACAAGAAACCTTAATCCCCCGCCTTTGAGTTCGATATTCTTCCATTGTATCCATTGGTCTTTGGGTGCTAAAAACTCAGTACCTACCGGCAAAAGCAACTTAAAATTGTATGCGAAATATACGTGATCATTGTCGGGGGGGCTTTCTATAATGGGGAAATGATAGTTAGGATATGGTAAAAGATTTAATCTTCCACCGTATATTGAACCAACTAATACACCTGGGAATTTAGAATTTTCATGAAGCACTACAATGCTATCCGCACGTTTACGCAGTTTATTAGAGGGCATGGTTGTATTCATAGAATCTGAGTACTTTTCACTTGCTTCATCTCCAGACATGGGCCTATTTAGTCCAAACTCTTCGTAGGTAAGAATAAGAGGCCCTGATAGCGTTTTTGTTTTGAACAAAGAAAGACGATCTTGTATCGTTTCTCTATATTTGCTATTTGGATAGTCTTTGAGAAACCTTTCCAATTTGGTTCTAATTTTCGATTTTGAAACATTAGAATAAGCCTGTAATTCAACCTCTTCCTTTATTCGAACGATGGAATCCGTAGCCTTGGATGCGTATGAACCAGAAGGATGCTCTTCCAAAAACTTCTTATAACTCTTTACCGTATCAACTCTTTTTGCCTCTTCCCACTCTAAAATCATTAAATTGGTTGTTGCTTCAGGAATAAAACTGTTATCTGGATGATCAAGTATAAACCGTTTGTGTAGGTAAATTCGATGTTCAAGTGTTCCATTATTCTCTTTTACTTTCAACCAGCCAAATTCATCAATCTTTTTTCTCGCTTCTTCAGAAAACTCACTGTCGGGATGTTTTGACAAAAAATTTATATATGCCCATTTTGCATTTTTTCTTTGGGCAAAACCCCAATCTTCTTGAACACTTGCGCAACCGCTCAAGCTAAAAATAATCAATGCCACGAAAATAATCCGCATAATTGAGTCTCCTTGGTAGCGAACTACCATATATTTAATAAGATTGATGCAATATTTTCTGACTATCAGCTTTATGCAGATACTCAAACATAAAATTTCTATGCTGGTATCATAGTTTAAACTTGGTCGCAATGGTGATACATGGAGAGTATCTTGTGAATTGGAAGTCCCAAAAAGCGTTCGGTAGATAACTCTATTTAAATATATTTTTAGGCCATTTTTTGACGATATTTATAATATTTCGAACATAAGCACATTCACAACGAACAGAACAGGTATCCAATTGATCCTGATACAGACAATAACCCGGGCATTCATCACTTCCTGTGGCACGTTCCTGGAAAATTGGACCCTCATACAGTCCGTTGAAATTCCGTACGGACAAATCCAGCGTTGCACCACACGAATGGTTGAAAAGGAAGTATCCGGCTAAAAGATTGTCAAAGTTAACCTGATACCCTACGATTTCTATGCTCGAATCTCTTAAAAAATCATCACGAGCAAACCATTTATAACCACATGGTAAACATTCTTTAAAAACTGGCATTGTAAATTACCTTACTTCAAGGCCGCTTTTCTAATCTATGAGAGTTACATAACCTTAACATCATAATATTTTACAGGAAACCATTAACAATCAAGACAAAAAGGGTGTGATACCGTAAAATCGTATAGAACGTGAGGACTTGTGATAATGATAAAAAAATACTGATACATTGAGAAACTATCAGCTATCAAACACATAGAAATTATTGCAGATTCGATTTGAACATCATAAAATTACCTTGGCATTGGGCCGTTGTCAAACATTTTAGCCAAGGAGGTATGTCATGAAAGTGTCAAAAGCAGGAAAAATCTGGCTCGACTATCATGAGATCCATTCGAAAAAAAAATACAGTCAGAGCCCACTCATTTGTAAAGGATAAGTTTTGTCAGCAATTCGGTGATTATGACATCAGCGATCTATCCGTTAATAACATCCTGGACTTCATGAACCAAATCACCGAAAATCGCAAACCCCAAACAAAACGCGCTCGATTCACCAGCCTGTTGGCATTTTTCAATTTTGCCAAAAACAATCTCGATCCGGATTTCATCAACCCCTGCGATTCGCCTATGTTGCGCAAGCTGTTCCGCACAAAGGTAAAAACTCAATTTGATATACTCGAAAAAGAAACCGTGGATGAAATCATCTTTCGAACCAGCAAGATGCGAGATCGATTGATTCTGGAACTGATGGCACGAGGAGCGATGCGAATCGGGGAAGTATTGAAAATCGTACCAAATGATATTGCCGAAAGAAAAATCCTGTTGAGAGAGCCAAAAAGCGGACGTGAGCATGAAATGATATTTATTCCGCAGAAGGTGGCTGACCGTCTTAAAGAATATGTCAAAACCAAAAATATCGGACTGCACGAACGGATTTTTCCAATTTGCTATGAAGCCGCCAGATCGGTAGTATTGAAAGCAGGCCGGTTGGTCGGCATCCACCTGAGGCCACATGATCTGCGACGACATGCAGCCACATTTGCCTCTCGATCAGGTGTACCCCTTGAAATTGTAAGCAAGATCATTCTCAGGCATTCCAATCTCTCCACTACTCAGATTTATTTGGGAAGGATCAGCGATTCAGAGGCGTTGAAATGGATTGAAACCATATACAGTTAAAAGCAAGAAAGGGTGGGGCCGGTTGATTGGCCCACCCTTAAAATTGCGATTATAATCGAACATCTTTGGTATTTTTCAAACTGATATCTGCAAGGTTGTTGGAGATATGTTTAACGCCGGGCCTGAGTGGCTGGGAAAAGCCAACTGGGCCTTTGAAAATGGTTGCTTTTGAAGGCCTCGGCTAAAGAGAAAAAAGCGCCGGCTTTTCCCAGTCCACCTCAAGGCCCTTGTTCGCTTTAATTATTTTTTTTAATTGAGCGTATAATGCAGTTAATATAATCTTGCTTTAATTCAGCTTTTTTATCTTTTTGCACGTATAGCATAACAACAAATTCTTTGCCTTCGTAATCGAAATAATTAATTGTAATTTTCCTGTGTTTCAGAGAGGAATCTCCTAGTTGAAATCCATTGTATCCTTCTCCATTGAATGAATATATACCTGTTTCGGATTCAAGAGGCAAATAAACGGTTTTCATCGTTAGGAGTACCATTTTCTTTATGGTATTCTTTCTAGAATCAAAAATTGAAAAATCCTTTTTAGCTGTACTCAACATGGCTTTTATTAAGGAATATTCGCTATCGAGCACTTCTTTTCCGAAGAGGTCTAAAGGTTTTACATCGTAATTTTTAGTTTGAGAAAGCAAATTATTTTTTATCCCAATATTTAGTTTCGGATCGGGCACCAATATAGCTATTCCATCCTCAAACTTTATTGATGAAAAATCTTTTTCGGTCCTTCTTTCTTCAATATTTGTCCATGGAACATCGAAGCTGTATCCATAAAATGAAATGGAATTTTTGACGTCTTTACAATTGCTTAATTTTAAATTCAAATCTAATGGGACTTGATCTACAATAGGAACATCTCTCAAATTATATAAAGTTGAAACGACCAAAACCGTTTGATATCCAAAAAGAAATCCGAAAATTGAAACGACACATATAAGGGGCAGTAAAATGTATAATATTTTCTTCATTTCATATACTTGTAAGTAGCGAACGCCCTGGCTTAAAGGTGAGGGCGCGAAGCGGACCGAATCCTTTACAGCCTGATGTTCGCTTGTTTTTAATTTCGTAAATTTGCGCCAAAATATGGCTTGCCTCCACCTTTTAGTGCTGCGATCCAGCTATCTAAGCGTCCATCATTCATTTCCCAAAACTTTTTACATAATTCAAAATATTCTATTACTGCTTCTTTTTCACCCAATTCAACAAGGTCATTTGCCAAACTCATATTTGGACCGAATGTCATTAATTGTGGCGAGCCTGTTGTTTTCCCGGCTTTCAGGAGATACTCTATGGCCAATGGAATTTGTTTCTCACGTACCGCAATCCTTCCAAGAATTGCATTCCCATCATGTATTGCATTCCCGTAATTCCAGTCCCATTTGTACTTTTTATTAAGAGATAATAATTCCGTTGCATATAATTTGGCATCTTCTAACCGATTTAATTTAAATGATGCCACAGCCGCATATTTTAAGATTAAAAACTTTTGATATTCGTCACCCTCTTTAAGAACTCGTTTCGCGCCATCGAGCTTTTTCTTTGCATTTTTCTCTAAAGCGATTTTTATCATTATATCAGGAAAATCATTCTCTGATATCTCGGCAGGCACAGAAACAGGAACGGACAAGCAAAAAACCATAATTATTAGAATGAGCCTATTCATAATTTTGTAAGCGAACGCTCATCTTGAGGGGCGCGAATGAAGCGCAGCGTAATGAGCGTCCCACTCAAAGATGTTGTTGTGTTGCCCCTATGGTTGCGAGACTTCAATTCTTTTAACTGTTGAGCTGCCGTCGAATGCAACCACACAGGTTAAATCATATATAAAATCACCAGCTTTGTTTTTACCAATCAAATAAACAAAATCCCCAAAGGAATCTATTCTATCTGGGATGCCAAGATATAATTCAACCTCTTCCTTTGTCTTGCCCCTAAGCAATTCATACAACTTTTTAGGATCAGCTATTTCTTTGCGTTCTTCAGGGATCGAATTTTTCCACTTAACTGAAAATGATTGACTATCCTCTTGGCCTGCACTGCACCCAATTAGACAGAATAAAAATATAAACGATATGTAATGAAATTTTTTATTCATGCAACACAACATATTTATTGGATAGTTTTCTCGATAAGTCATGAAAATCGAACTTATCGAGAAAA
>JAAEKY010000547.1 GCA_024227235.1 Desulfobacteraceae bacterium
AATGGCGTGCACATGGAAAATGCCATTGTCGTTAATGAAGCGGGCTAACGAATAAGGATAGATCGTGAGAGCGAAGCGACCCACGATCTTATCCGGTTGTTGGACAAGCCCGACGATGATTGTAATGTCTGTATATAAGGAAATATATTTTTCTGAACAAGAGGCAGGAGGTACTTTTTCAGGAAGCGTGGTTTTTTCAAGGCGTACGGGTGCCTTAACCTATAAATAGGCTAAAAAAAATAATTATTTCATAAAAGTTTTTTTCTCCTATTTGAATGAGTTGCAGCCCTTGCCATAAAAAAAGAGCTATCCTGGTTCCCATGCAGTTTGACGAAATCCGATAATAACCATGGGTGATTTGCAGCAAGGACATTTAAAAGCAGGTCTTGGACGCAGTTCAATGCTTTTAATAACAACATGTAAAATCAATTGTACCAGAGACAGCATTTTTTTTACATTACCATGAAGAAAGCCATAGTCTCTAAGCCTTCGGAACCCTTTGGGTAGCACATGTTGGATGATCAGGTGCAAAAAAATCTTCACCTTTAAGTGTGCGATAAC
>JAAEKY010000548.1 GCA_024227235.1 Desulfobacteraceae bacterium
ATTTTTTATCGGAGGGATTCATGGCTGATTCAAGAATTTTTGGGCACACATCACAGATGATTGGAAAAGCGCTTGATGTCTCAGCAAAACGTCATAATCTGATTTCAGGCAATATTGCAAATATGGATACCATTGGGTATAAACCAACGGATCTTGATTTTAATGAAACTCTCAAACGGGCAATGGGTGATAAAGAACCGGATTATTTGGATAAAACCCATTCCAAACATTTGTCGTCTGAAGATGAAAAATCGTTTTCCATGAATGGTGAAAACAGCGAAGACGTTGATATATACCATCTTGATTCTGTTAATATTGACAGAGAAATGATGAATCTTATGGAAAATAATATCAAATACAGAACAATTGTGGAAATGAAATTGAGAAAATCTAAAATAATGAGCTATGCCATCGAGCAAGGCGGAAAATAATTATAGGCATTCTTACCGGTTATTTTTTATTCCTCTCCGCAATTTAATAATAGTCAAAAAAAACAAGATTGATTAGAAAAAAGCTGACAATCATATATAACAATTTTAGTTTCTTAGTCAGTATTTTAATATAACTTTCAAAGTTCTGTAAAAAAACTTATAGTGATAATCATCAACAATAAAGCTAAATTTAATAACGGAATTTTCTATGGATGTTCTGGTTTTTAGTGCGTGTTTTGTAATCATTGCTGCTGCTTCAAAGCAGATTGGAAACACCCTGGTACAAACCGGACTTCCTTTAATCAGCGGATTTTTATTAACGGGGATTGTTGCCGGGCCTTACGCTTTAGATTTAATCTCCACCGAAGCGATTTTAAATTTACGATTTATTGATGAAATTTCTTTAGGATTTATTGCTTTTGCTGCCGGTGGTGAGCTTTATATAGAAGAACTTAAAACCAAACTTAAGAGTATTGCATGGGTTACCACAGGTCTTATTATCTGCACGTTCTCTTTAACAAGTCTTACATTTTTTTTTCTTTCCGATTCAATTCCCTTCATGAACACCATGCCCATTACAGCAAAGATAGCTGTCTCCATTCTGGCAGGTGCTATAATGGTTGCAAGATCCCCATCTTCTGCAATAGCAATTGTAAATGAATTACGGGCCAAAGGACCGTTTACCCAGACTGTATTAGGAGTGACCATTATCATGGATGTAGTGGTCATCATATTATTTGCGGCCAATTCATCTATTGCGGATGCACTTTTTTCAGGATTAAATTTCAATTTTGCTTTTATCTTGTTTTTGATAATGGAGATAGGAGTATCGGTGGCTATCGGATATATTGTTTCAAAAATAATTCTGGTGAGTTTACAAACTCAGATTCAAAATTTTTTAAAAACAGGTTTTATCTTATTAATAGGATATCTGGTATTTGTTCTTTCAACTCAGATTCGTAAATTTACCCATGATACACTATCTGTAGAAATCCTTTTAGAGCCCCTGTTGATCTGCATGGTTGCAGGTTTTTTTGTATCAAACACGTCAAGATTCAGAAAAGAGTTTTTAACAATTCTTTTTAATATTGGCCCACCGATTTATATTGCATTTTTTACCCTTACCGGAGCATCTTTGTCCCTGGATATTTTTATACAAACATGGCCGATTACGATAACCTTATTTTTTGTCAGGATACTGGCCATTTTTATAGGATCTTTTATTGGTGGTACACTGGCAAAGAACGCCATAAAAAACAAAACTATCAGTTGGATGGCATATATCACCCAGGCTGGAGTGGGCTTAGGGCTTGCAAAAGAGGTCGTTGTCCAATTCCCTGAGTGGGGAAACCCTTTTGCCACAATCATTATTTCTGTCATCATTTTGAATCAGATCGTTGGGCCGGTTTTGTTTAAATATGCCATAAAGATTATGAGAGAAGATCATTCCGGTGCCAAAAATATAGAATATAAGGGTGTCTCCGATGCAGTAATTTTCGGATCTGACGGCCAGGCATTTGCACTGGCAATGTCATTGATTTCCCAAGGGTGGCATGTGAAAGTTGCTGCCGTTCAAATGAGCAATAACCATAATAATCCGGATATAAAAGTCATACAATTGCCCGAACTGAGTCCAACAGAATTAAAAAAAATAAATTGTCACCATGCCGGGGCAATTGTAGCGATGTTATCTGATGATGAAAATTATGAGGTATGTGAAATCGCTTATGAACATTTTGGGACTCAAACTATTATTGCCCGCTTGAATGATCGAATCAGTTTTAGCCGTTTTCAGGCTTTAGACGTATTGATTGTTAATCCTTCCACAGCAATTATCAGCCTTCTTGATCATCTTGTAAGATCTCCTGCTGCTGCATCACTGTTAATGGGGATGCATAAGGATCGGGATATTATAGATCTCACCATAAAAAATCCCAACCTCTATGATCTGGCCTTAAGAGATCTTCGACTGCCTTTTGATACTATTATAATGTCGGTTCGGCGGCGCGGTGTTCTGTTTGTCCCGCATGATTTTACACGGCTTGAAGCCGGGGACCTTGTAACAATGGTTGGATCAATAAAATCCTTAAAAGAAATTGCTTTAAGATTTGATGTCAACCAAGAGGAGGCATTGCTGCAAATAGTAGAACGGGCAACTGCAAAAGAATTTAATGACAATTTTATACAAAATGAAGTGAAGAACATCATCACTTCGAAGAATCCATTACAAAAAGATCGATTTGATTTTATTGTAGGAAAAAGCCTGGTTATGGATTTGAAAGAAACGATGACTAAAGAAGTATTTTTCGACGTGGTTTCACAAGCCATGTCAGGTTCATTAAATATTTCCAATAAAACTCTTTACAACATGTTTATTGAAAGGGAAAAAGAAGCCACAACGGTTCTGGCCCCTGGGTTGGCAATCCCGCATATTATTATTGAAGGGAAAAGAAAATTTTCTATTCTTCTTGCCCGTTGCAAGAAAGGTATTGAATTTTTCAATTCCAAACCACCGGTATATGCTGTGTTTGTATTAATAGGATCAAAAGATGAAAGGCAATTCCACCTTCGTGCTTTGTCTGCTATTGCCCAGATTATTTTAGACCCCAGATTTGAAAAAAAATGGATGCGGGCAAAAAGCCGGAAGGCCTTAAAGGATGTCATCATTAATGCCGACCGGAAGCGAGAAATCTGAATAAAAAAAAACATCAACTGATCTAAACCTTGATCCTCATCTACCATGTTTTAGCTTTTTTATTCTATTATCGTATGATTACTCTGCCGGCTTGTCATTTTTCTTTAATTAAAAAAGCTCATTATCCAGAATCAAAGATGAGAGAGAAATCATTCCGATAATTTCCCCTTTGTCTTCAACCGGAGCTCTTCGGATACCGGCACGATAAATCAAACGGGCGGCATAACGGATATCCATGTCCGCCGGAACGGTAATAATCGGTTTTGTCATGATCTCATAGACATTCACATCGTCCGGGGAGCGGCCCGGTATAATCACCCCTTTAACAAAATCCTGAACAACAAGTATACCCCAGGCATCATTCTCATGCCTTTTTTTGACAAGAAGAGAAAATACTCTCTTAGAACGCATTATAGCAGCAGCCTCCCTGGCTGTAACCATACCGTCAATTGTTAAAATTTGTTTATGCATCACGTCCCTTGCACGAACTATTTTAATGTTGTCACTTTCCATAGTTTTCTCCTTTTATGAAAATTTCATAGTTCAAAAATAATTTTTTTGAACGTCTTGTTTAAATTTATCCATCTGACTATCCAGACCCACAACATGTTCGATGGGTACCACAAAGGCAATTCCTGTCCCGGGCTTATGGAATTCTCCCGCTTGTTTTATTGTGTCCAAAATTTTGGTAACAACATGCTCCTCGACAAGGAGCATGATAATGTCGGTCTGTGCCTCCAGGGTCAGGCCGAAAAAAGTTTTGGCCTCATGAATACCAGTTCCCCTGGCAGGTATGATCGTTGCCCCGGTGGCTCCTGCCTCTTTAGCTGCATCTACAACCTTGTCTGTGATATCAGCTTTTACCGAGGATAATATGAGTTTAAAGCGCATTTTTTTTCTCCATATATTTTGTTTTGCGTTGAGTTGACCAGTGCATTAATTGGGCATAGCCCATAACTGTTATAATGGGAAATAAACTGGCAAAGGCGATAAGGCCAAATCCATCAAGGGCTGGGTTGCGTCCAGGTACAGTAGCAGACAGTCCAAGACCAAGCGATGCGACTAACGGTACTGTAACCGTAGACGTCGTTACCCCGCCCGAATCATACGCTAATGCAATAATATTTTTGGGAGCAAATATGGTTTGTACAATAACAATCATGTAGCCCACAAGAATATATAAATATAGGGGCGTCCCTGTGACAATACGAAAGGTTCCAAGGCTGATTCCAACAGCAACACCTATGGCAACGGTAATTCTTAACCCCCATTGCTTGATTGTACCGGCTGAGACCTCATTGGCCTTAAATGCTACAGCAATAAGAGAGGGTTCGGCTATGGTGGTGGCAAAACCGATCATGGCGGCAAAAAGATAAACCCAGCCATATGCCGTCCAGTCAGCTTGGGCAACGATTTCACCCGGTCCATAAATAAAGGCGGGATCAGACAGCTGTGCAGCCATGATATTTCCCAGAGGAAAAAGTGCTTTTTCAAGTCCTGCTAAAAACAGGGAAAGCCCAATGACAACATAGACACCCCCTACAATAAGACGGCGCAGATGAGGAATTGGCTGCCGTAAAACCAGGAGTTGAAAACTGACAATTAAAACTATAATCGGCAATACATCTCTGCAGGTCGCTATCAATATTTTACCTAATTCATATATAAATTCCACTAACTCCTCCCGTTTTCTTCAAAAGATTATAAGCCCATACCCCATGACAAAAATCATGGGAAGAAGAGAGGCAAAAGCGATGAGTCCAAACCCATCTACAAGGGGGCTTCGCCCTCTGATGGATGAGGCAAGTCCCACCCCAAGAGCTGCAACCAGAGGGACCGTGATGGTAGATGTGGTGACGCCACCGGCATCATAAGCAATTCCAATGATTTCTTTGGGAGCAATCACGGTCATCAGCATAACTATAACATAACCGGTTATGATCAGATAATGAATCGGCCATCCCCGTAGAATACGCAAAACCCCTATAAGGATTGAAAGCCCCACCGAAAAGGCAACAGACATGCGAAGCCCAAAAGCATATTTTTTTAAAGACTCCTGATTTAGGTCAATAAGGCCTCCTTGGCCTGCAATTTCTGCTGCTTCCCAGGCCACGGCTATGAGAGCAGGTTCTGCCACCGTGGTTGAAAATCCCAGGGCAAAGGAAAAACACAGCAGCCAGAAAAGACTGCCTTTCCTGGCCAAGGCATGGGCCATTGATTCACCAATGGGAAATAGACCCATTTCAAGCCCTTGAACAAACAGGGTAAGGCCTGCCACCACAAGAAGCGCACCAAAAAGAACCTCGCCCATTTGTGGTAGCGGCTGCTTTAAAACAAGGGCTTGAAAAAATGCGATCACTAGAATAATGGGAATAAGATCAGCAAAAGAACTCTTAATTTTTATCAGAATTGCCTTTATAATCATATTAAATCCTATTGATATCAACTGATAAAACGATATAGTTATTCATAAATAGCCTGGCCTCTGGAAACAAAGGAAATTCCTTGTTGGCTTTGAGTACTGATCATAATGGCTTCGATGATGGGCGCGTTTGAAAGCGATTTAGTTTTCCATCTAACAATAAATTTGGCTCCGGATCCTCCACTTTTATCTGTGGCTTTAATGACATAGCGAATTGTGGAAAATTTTTTCAAAACAATGGGTGCATCTAAATATTTTTTCAAGAGTTCACCGTTAGAATCATAATAATCAATTGAATGGAGAATAATGTCTTTTTTTATGTTTGTATTACGGATGCTCAGTGTCGCAGTAAGATTAAATATTTTCTCCCGATCACCATGATAGATATGTGAATAAACAGGTACATAAACGCTCTGCCCACTTGACATAATTTTATTCGAATTAGCACTTGTCTGACCAGGAAAGGTTCCCATGGTCACCAAAGTTAGTAATAATAAAAGCAATGACTTAATTTTAATATATTTCATAAACTGGCTCCTTTATATGGTTTTACCTGGTAAATTTCAAATTGTATTTACTCCAGTTAAATTAAAACTCCTGGTTTGGGAGAGCACTTCTTTTTAATTTGGAATTCAGTGTTTTCCTGTCGATCCCCAGAATCTTGGCGGCTTTTGTCTTATTTCCTTTCGCACGTGTGAGTACGGTCGAAATATGCTCCGCTACAACATCCACAAGTTTTTGTTTACCCTCTTGTTTGGTTGACACATTAAACCGCATGGACTCGGGAAGATCTGAGGTTTTAACGTTGTGACCATCTACAATAACAACAAGACGCTGAACCAGGTTTTCAAGTTCCCTAACATTACCGGGCCAGGAGTAGGCTTTTAATATTTTCAGAACATTATCCGAAAATACAGGCAGCCGGGTGCCCATCTCATTTGAAAATTTGACTGCAAAATAATTCACCAGAGATAAAATGTCGTCCAATCGTTCGTTTAAAGCGGGTACCAGCACATCAATTACATTGAGCCTGTAGAAAAGATCTTCTCTGAACAATCCCTTCTTTACCATACTGAGCAGATCTTTGTGTGTGGCCACAACAATTCGTGTGTTCACATGTTGTATCTTGTTCGAACCAACCAGTCGAATCTCTTTATTTTGTAGCACCCGGAGCAATTTGCCCTGCATATTCAGGCTGGCATCACCGATTTCATCCAAAAAGATCGTACCCCCGTCAGCCACTTGGAAAAATCCTTCACGCTTTTCTTTTGCTCCGGTAAAGGCACCTTTTTCATGGCCAAACAGTTCACTTTCTAAAAGTGTATCTGGTATGGCAGTGCAATTGATGGGGACAAATGCTTCCCGTCTCCTGTCACTGTTGTAATGAATGGCGCGTGCAACAATTTCTTTTCCCGTGCCGCTTTCACCTGAAATCAAGACGGTTGCATGGGTTCCTGCCGCTTTTTCAATCCGATGAAAGACATGCTGCATTTTTGCAGATTCGCCAATAATACCATATGTTTTTGCAGGCCTGTCCGTGGACGCTACCCTTCTGCGATTTTTTAATTTTTCCACCATTCTACTGACAGCCAATAACAATTCATCATCGGTGAACGGTTTTACAAGATAATCATCTGCACCATCTTTGATAGCTTGGACAGCCCCTTCAATATCCGGATAACCGGTTATCATGATGATTTCGATATCCGAAAAGTTATCCCGGATATGCCGAATAAGTTCCAGACCGCTTTGTTTGGGCATTTTAAAATCTGTTATGACGATATCAACGTTACTTTCAGAAAGGAAACGTACTGCATCCCGGACGCAATTGCAGGTATACGCATCATATTTATTAGCGTTCAGATTGCGCTGAATCACTTCCAAAGTCTGCTTGGAATCATCAACAATCAGAACCTTATATTTTCTTTTTGAATGTCTATCCGACATTTTTGTCTCCTTTGCCTGGTTTCACAGGGAAAATAATATCAAACCGAGACCCTTTTCCCATTTCGCTATCGGCTGTAATTGTACCATTGTGGGATTGTATAATGCCATGAACAACGGAAAGTCCCAATCCGGTTCCCTGATCCACATCTTTTGTCGTAAAAAATGGCATAAAACAATGGTCAAGTGTATCAGGTGACATGCCTGTTCCTGTATCCTTAATGACCATTGTGATACATTTACTTGACCGGATGGATGTTTCCAAGGTGATTTTGCCTCCATTTTGTGATATCGCCTGGGCGGCATTGACCACAAGATTGACAACCACCTGCCGAAGTTGAGAAAAATCTCCTATAATCTCAGGCGGATTTTTTACAAGCTCGCAAACTATTTCTATATTGTTCTGTCGGCACAAGGGCTCTGTAAAATACAGGCTTTCCTGGATCACTTTGTTCAAATTTATAGTTTCATGCCCTGGTGGCACCTGACGGCTGAAGAGCATGACTTTTTTCACAATTTCCCTTGAGTGTAAGGTATTTCGAATAATATGGTCTATATCCTGATATACCTGTTCAGGCAAATCCTGTTGTTTAGAGGACAATTGAGCATATCCTAAAATATTGTTGAGTGGCCCGTTCAGCTCATGAGCAACCCCGGCCGCCAGCTGCCCGACTGTTGCCAGTCTGTCTGCATGCTGGAGCTGTTGTTCAAGCTCGATATGTTTGGTGACATCTATTCCCACCCCTAAAATACCGGCCGAGGTTGTATCTGAATCTTTCACCGTTAAGAAATTCCACTCGATAAAAAGATTCTTTTCATAAACAGCTAAGACTTTGTGGGTGTTACCCGCCTTATGGTTTTGTAAAATTTCATTTTTACAATACGTTTGGGAATGTTTTCCAAGTTTTACAGGGGCAAATATATCAAACCAACTTTCCCCTGCAAAAGCATCAATCCTCTCTTGGGTTATTTTTTTCAAATAGGAATTAAATTCAAGTATCCTTCCTGTAGCGTCCAATGCAACAACACAACCGGAGGTTAATCGGATAGTTGCATCGTGAAAATCTGTTATGTTGTGGAATAGCATTTCTTAATGACCTTTATGCTCTGATAACTCAATGTTTTGTGCACTCTTAATGTCCAAGACGGATTCTATATCATTTTTAAACTTATTCAAATATTTTGTAATCATTGCCGGGTTGGAGATGACCATATCCAATTGTCTTGTGTGAATTGTTAAATAACCAATAATTTTCAGACGATCCAGTATATAGCCTTTATCATAGCCTTTCAGACGGGCATTCAAATTATCTTTTCGAATTTTAATTTTAAAACCAAAATCGGATAAAAAGTCACCTATAAATTGAACCCTTTTCAACCGGCGGGTATGGTCTGCAGCTCCGCCCTGAAACCGGAAGGTGATATAATTTTCAGACACCCGTTCCCCCACGTATGATTCCAGCGTTGAAAAATGAAACCCAAGCCTGGAACTCAAACTGCAGTATTTACTGGATATCATGAAATAATTGCGCTCTGAATATTTAGTTCGAACGCCGGTATTCAATGCCGGGTTTGCAGTGGCCTGGAACATAACAGACATAAGACCTTTTTTATCAACCGGCGGCGGACCATCCCAGGGGACCGCAACAATTCCTTCCCAGAGCGCCATCATCGGGACGGATGCAATATCATCCAGATAAACATATTTACCTTTAACCTCTTTTTTGAATCCATCATCCAGATTTAAGATCCACCATTTCATCGGAATACCATGGTGCAATTGTTTTGATGACACCTCATCGAATCCATGGGATTTACCAAAAGTAAACATCTCCGTTACTGATTTTTCATGAATAAACCGGGTGATATCATGAAGTGTTTGACAATTTTTCGCTTGAAAATCAGCTGAATCCGGATCAATCAAATTCAGTGGGGTAATGTGTCGGCTGACTTTTTTAAGCGCATTATAAACCGGGGTGTCGGCTAAGGTTTTCTTTTCTGTATATACGTTTGCCAACAGGCTTTTGATTTCACTTTTGTATACACTAAGTCCTTCCGCATCGACGGTAACCATGATGCCTGCCTTAATTTTTTGACAAATATCCGGCACACCAAAAAGTGCCGGGATACCCATTTCCCTTGCAACATTTGCAAGATGCCCGGCAAAACCGCCGTTTTCGGAAACTACTGCTACAGCCTGACTTAAAAGCGGTGCCCATTCCGGTCGTGCCTGACGGACAATAAGAACAGCATTGTTTGGAAACCTGAGAAGGTCAACCTCTTTGTCGGCGATGTAAGCCTGTCCAAAGGCTCTTCCGGGACTGGCCATAACCCCTTGTTTTGTTATTCGATGTCTCAAATCAATCTGGGGTAAATCCCGGGATTGTTTTTCTTGCATTGCTTTTAGTTTTAAAGGACGCGTTTGCAGCAGGTAAATCATTGGAGACTCATTGTTACTTAACGCCCATTCTATATCCTGGGGCACCCCATAATGGGACTCTATTTTTTCTGATAGATGTGCAAGATGTAAAATATTTTTATCACCGATGGAAGGCTGTAATTGAAACTCATCAACGATAGTCTTTCTGGCAACGCCTTCGTCCGGATAACAGGTGAATTTAGCTTCTTTTTTATTTATGTCTTTATGTTTTATATGCATTTTAGGACTTCGAGAGATAATAAAAAGGTCGCAGTTGACAGATCCGTCAACGATGGCTTTGGGCAGCCCCCAGGTGGATTGTATAAAAATGGAATCATCATGAATCTGAAAGGGATTATGAGAATATATGACACCCCCGGATAAGGCCTCAATCATGGTAAGGCAACCGACGCTCATCAGGATATCTTCATCTTTAAATCCCCGGGTTAATCGATAGTTTATGGCCTGCAGGCTGTATTTACTGGCAATAATTTCCTTGTATGCCTGGAAGATATGCTCAACACTTACATTTAAAAGACTCTTGTATTGCCCGGCAAAGGAAGCATCATGAGAGTCTTCACCCAGGGCACTGCTTCTAAGGGCAAATGTGATAGTATTCTTTTTATCCGGGTTTAACATTTTAATTTGATTTTTTATTGCCGATTCCAATTCAGGCGGCAATTCTGAGTTGATGATCAGCTGCTGAATGGTTTGGCTGCACAAATATATTTGTTCTAAATCATCATTTATAATTGTTTTTATCCGTCTGTTAATTTCTATTTGCAGGGCATTATATCTGAAAAATATTTCACAAGCATGTGCGGTAATAACAAAACCATCCGGGACCTTAA
>JAAEKY010000549.1 GCA_024227235.1 Desulfobacteraceae bacterium
ATTTGTTTTTGAGCGAGCCTTAATGTTTAAAAATTGAAAAAGCCACGAACATTAATTGCCCGTGGCTTGTATATTTTTGGTGCCGAATGGGAGATTTGAACTCCCACGGGTTGCCCCACACGCCCCTCAAGCGTGCGTGTCTACCAATTCCACCACTTCGGCATTTGATCTTGATTTAATTTTTCTTATTCAGTGGTTTGCTCAACAGGAGCGGTGTTTTCCTTCATTACCGAAGTTTGTGCCTGGTGTCCTGAAATATAAGCCAGTGTCAGAGATGTCACCATAAAAATAATGGCAACAGCTGTTGTGAGCTTTGTTAATATGGTTGCAGGACCGCCTGCACCAAAAAGTGTTTGGCCAGCTCCGCCACCCATGGAAATGCCCATATCTGCACCTTTTCCACTTTGAAGCAAGACGATCAGAATAAGTAAAATGCAAAATGTAATGTGTAATCCAACAACTATTGATGTCATATGTATTATGTATTGTATGTTATAATGTTAATAAATTTGTTCGCATCAAGGCTTGCTCCACCAACAAGAGCACCGTCAACATCCTTAATACCCATTAAATCTTTTACATTCTCCGGTTTAACTGATCCACCATACAATATTCGTGTTTGACTGGCAAGATCCTTTGAAAACAACTTTTCAAGCAAAGAACGCAAATATTGATGAACATCATCAACCTGGTCAATACTGGCTGTTTTTCCTGTGCCTATTGCCCAGACAGGTTCATAGGCCAGAACCAGATTTTTAAGTTCATCAGAACCTAAGCCTTTTAACCCATCTGACACCTGTTTGTCAAGTATTTCAAAGGTTTTTTCTTCTTCTCTCTGCGTTTCTGACTCGCCAATGCAAAGGATCGGTTTCAGCCCGATCTGGGTAGCAGCTTTGATCTTTTTACATACGGATTCATCGGTTTCCCCGAAAAACTGTCTTCTTTCGGAATGGCCGATAATGACATATTCAACATCGGCTGCTTTGAGCATATCACCGGATATTTCACCGGTGAAAGCACCTTGTTTTTCAAAATACAGGTTTTGTGCTCCGATTTTCACATTCGTACCTTTCACTGATTCTGCAACGTGTTGCACAGAAAGAAAAGTGGGTGCAATCATCACTTCTATACCTTGAACTTTGGAACAAAGATTTGCCAGATCAATAGCTGTTTTTACTGCTTCAGGACCGGTTTTATACATTTTCCAGTTCCCGGCTATTAAAGGGATTCTACTCATTTAATATCTCCGGATAAATTATAATGATTTTCCAACCATGTTCGCAAGATCGATCATTCTATGGGAATAGCCAGCCTCATTGTCATACCAGGAATAAATTTTAATCATGTTACCGTTTATGACATCAGTACACCCGGCATCAACAATTGAAGAAAGGGGGTTGGAGTTAAAGTCGATGGATACCAGAGGGATATCACAATATCCCAATATACCTTTAAGATATTCATTAGATGCTTTTTCCAAAGCAGTGTTCACATCTTGAGTGACAAGGCCACCTTTCTCAGTTGTCACAACAAAGTCCACCATAGAGACATTGGGTGTGGGTACACGCACAGATAATCCATTGAGTTTCCCTTCCAGCTCAGGGAGGACTAATGCAACGGCTTTTGCAGCACCTGTGGTTGTCGGAATCATGGAAAGGCCTGCAGCCCTGGCTCTTCTTAAATCTTTATGTGGGAAATCAAGGATACGCTGATCACCCGTATACGCATGAATAGTTGTCATCATTCCTGCAACAATTCCAAAATTATCAAGCAAAACTTTTGCAACAGGCGCTAGACAATTTGTTGTACAAGACGCATTTGAAATGATGTTGTGAGATACAGGATCATACATATCATCATTTACACCCATCACAATAGTAATGTCTGGATTACTGGCAGGTGCAGAGATTAAAACTTTTTTTGCCCCCCCCTCAAAATGTTTTGATGCGCCATCACGATCCCTGAAAAAACCGGTACATTCGCATACAATATCCACATTTGCATCTTTCCATGGAATTTGTGCAGGGTCTTTAAAATCAGTAACCTTTATCGTTTTATTATCAACAATAATAGAATTTTTATTTGCAGATATTTCATTTTTAAGTATGCCATGAACAGAGTCATATTCAAGAAGATGCGCAGTAGTTTTAGTGTCAGTTAGATCATTAATGGCCGTTACTTCCACATCAGGATTGTTTAATGCTGCACGAAATATCATCCGACCAATTCTGCCAAACCCGTTAATACCTAATTTGATAGTCATTGCTGCCCTCCTTAAAAAGATTGGATAAAAATGAATTTAAGCCCGTTTTGTTCCTTTTAAAATTCCACTGGCGAGAGAGATGCTTTTCTTTCCATGCTCAACAAGACTAGAAGTTAATGTCTCCATATCCATTTTAGATCTTGCGGTAACTGCTTTTAATAGAATAGGGAGATTTACGCCGGATATTACCTCTACCCGGCCTTCTTCTAAGAAAGAGTAACTTAAGTTGGATGGCGTTCCGCCAAACATATCGGTTAAGATAATTACACCATTATCTGTTTTGACTTTGGAGATTCCCGTTTTAATTTTTTTTCTTAAAATATCAGGATCTTCCTGAATATTAATTGAAACGCAAGAAAGATTCTCCTGGCTTTTTCCAAGAATAAATTCAACAGTTTCAATTAATGTACTGCCCAAATTTGCATGAGTGACTAAGAGTATACCTGTCATGTTTTTTTTAAATCCCGATCAATATCTCTGTGGATCAGACCGGGATTGAGCCCTTTTTTATTAAGATGTTCAAAAATGTTTCTCGCAATAGCTACGCTTCTATGTCTGCCACCTGTACAACCAATGGCAAATGTTAAGTATGCCTTATTTTCTCTTTTATATAAAGGAATTAAATAATCAAGAAGGTTAAAATATTTTTCAAGGAAAATTTTAGTTTCGTTGTTTGATAATACAAATTGTTTAACTGCTCTGGATTCTCCGTCCTGATTTTTTAAGCCATCAATAAAATACGGATTGGCCAAAAATCTCATATCCATAACAACGTCGGCATCATTTGGAATGCCATATTTATATCCAAACGAGACAATATTTATTTTCGTTAAACTGATGGATGTATCTCCATCATGAATTAGATTAAGAATTTGAGATTTGAGTTGATGAACATTAGAATTTGTCGTGTTAATAACATGATGCGCGGTTTGTTTAATAGGCAGCATCATATCTTTTTCTGCTTTAATACTGGAAAGAAGGCTGTCCTTGTTTGACACAGGATGCTGGCGCCTGGTCTGGCTAAATCTTTTTAATAATGTATCCACGTCTGCCTCAAGAAATATAATTTGAGGTGCTATACCCAAATCCTCAATGGAGCAAATCCCAGGCGTATAATTTGATATAAAGTTTTCACTTCTCATATCCATGACAAATGCCAATCCCTTGATTTTTGGGTTGCCTTTTAAAGGCAGATCTAAAAACTTTGGTAAAAGTTCCATAGGCATATTATCAACGCAATAAAATGAGGCATCCTCAAATGCTTGAATCGTCGTTGATTTACCAGACCCGGAAAGCCCGGTTATGATATACACTTTTTGCATTTTATCACCGGGTAACTTTCAGGTTAAAAGTCTTCATCTTGCTCCATGATGATATCGTAAATTTCATCAACAGACTGAGCATTTAATAAGCCTTTTTTGAATTGATCCATTTTTAGCAGTTTAGAAATATGAGCCAATACTTTAAGGTGTCCACCAGTAGAGTTTTCCGGGGTTAACAACAAAAAGAAAATGTGGACAAGTTTATTGTCAAGGGAATCATATTCAACTCCCTTCTTACTAAGAGCAAATCCAATAGTAATAGAATTCACAGAATTAAGTTTTCCATGGGGTATCGCAATTCCACCACCAATCCCTGTACTGCCTAATTGTTCTCTTTCCATGAGAACACTGGAGATTTCTTTTGCAGATGCTTCTGTCACCTGGGAAGCGGCAATTGCAAGTTCATCAATTGCCCCTTTTTTGCCATTGGCATCAAGGTCTGCAATAATAGAATTTTTATTAAGAAGTTCACTGATTCTCATTTAATCAATTATCCTCTGGGCTGGATTAATCCCAGCTTACCGTTATTGTGTTTATATAGAACATTAAGCTGCCCGGTTCGGGCATTATTAAAAACAAAAAAAGACTGCCGCCCTGAATTTAATTCAATCACTGCATCCTCAACGTCCATGGGTTTATAGTCAATGGGTTCAATAATGATTTGATCTGCCGTCATATTGTCTGTAGATTCACTTGAGAGGTCATATTCACTTGACTCATCTTTAATACTTCGTTTATTGCCCGACATATGCCTTTTTATTTTTTCTTTATTTTTTTTAATCTGAGATTTTACTTTATCCATTAAAGCATCAATGGATGAATACATACTTTCAGAATCTTCTTTCGCGTGAATCCTTATCCTGTCACAATTAAGGGTAATCTCAGCGATATGTCTAAATTTTTCAACAGTCAGAACGACATATGCTTCAGCAGGGCTGTCCAGCATTTTATCGAACCGATCCAGTTTTTTTTGAACGTAAGATTTTAAGGAACTAGAGGAGTCAATCTTTTTAAAAGTGACGGTTGTTTTCATATAAATCTCCCTAAAGCTGTTTACGTTTATTAGAAGGAAGTATATTTAATACTTTCCTGTATTTTGCGACGGTTCTTCTTGCAATCTGGATATTTGATCCTTGAAGAATATTCGCTATTTTTTCATCACTGTATGGCCTTTCCGAGTCTTCATGTTCTATCAGCAATCTGATTTTTTCTTTAACACTTGCCGATGCCATGGACTCTCCACCTGTCCTGGATATTGAAGAGTTAAAAAAATATTTCAATTCAAAAAGTCCTTGGGGGGTATACGCATATTTATTGGTTGTCACACGGCTGATAGTGGACTCATGCATTTCGATGTCTTCGGCAATGTCCTTTAAAATAAGTGGTTTTAAATATGCAATACCTTTTTCAAAAAATTCTCTTTGAAATTTTAAAATACTTTCCATAACAAGGTAGATGGTTTTCTGGCGCTGGTGAATACTTTTTATAAGCCAGGATGCAGACTGCATTTTCTCATTCAGGTAATTTTTTGTATCTTTTGATATTTTTCGGCCATTGGCAATCGCATTTTTATAAAACCGGTTGATTTTAAGCTTGGGCAGCCCATCATCATTCATCACAATTTTAAACCCGTCCCCATCTTTATACACATAAATATCAGGCGTAATATAGGCAGGTTCATCCGTTGAAAATTTGCGGCCCGGTTTGGGTTCAAGATATTGGATGATTTTTACAGCCGCTCTGACATCATCCGCAGATATTTTTAATGCTTTTGCAATTTTTTTACTGTTTCGATTTTCAAGGTTTTTTAAATGGTTTTCAATGATTTGAATAATGATTGAATTATCAATACCCAGTTGTTGAGCTTGAATTAATAGTGTCTCTCGTAGGTCTCTTGCACAAATTCCGGGTGGATCAAAGGTTTGAAGTATGGATAGAACCTCTTCAACACGTTCTATATCAGCATCACAGGTTTTAGCAATCTCTTCAACATCACTGCATAGATAACCATCCCTGTTTAGATTGCCGATAATCGTATCCCCGATTTCTTCTTGTTCTTTATTGAGTCCATGAAGCATCAGTTGCCATTGAAGATGCGCATCAAGCGTTTTTTTATCTGAAGTAAATGCTTCATAATTTGGCGCTTGTGTAAATTCAGATTCCATATAGACTCTACCCGTGGAATTATATTCATTGATATAATTTTCCCAGTCAGTGTCGGTCCTTACTTTTTCATCAATGGTGATTTCTTTTATGGTAGCATCATTTTCTGAAGAGGGGCTTTGGCTTTCTTCGGCTGTAATTTTTTTGTCAGACAGTTCTTCGGTACCCGACTCTTCTAATGCCGGGTTTTGTTCCATCTCCTGCTGAATCATTTCAGCAAGCTCAAGGCGAGACAACTGGAGCAGCTTGATTGCCTGTTGAAGCTGAGGCGTCATCACCAGCTGCTGAGTTAAAATTAGACTTTGTTGTAATCCAAGTTCCATATTAGAGTTTGAAATTTTCTCCTAGATAGATTTTTTTTGCAATTTCGCTTGAAATGATTTTCTCAGGATCCCCTGATTCAATAACCGTTCCCTGGCTCATAATATAGGCGTTATTACAAACACCTAAAGTTTCTCTAACATTATGATCTGATATTAAAACGCCGATTCCCTTTTTAGTCAACTGATAAATTATTTGCTGGATATCAATAACTGCTAAAGGATCAATTCCTGCAAAAGGTTCATCCAAAAGGATGAATAAGGGATCCGTTGCAAGGACTCTTGAAATTTCAAGCCGTCTTCGCTCTCCTCCGGAAAGGGAGATGGCTTTTTGGTTGGCAAGTTCGTTAATGCCAAGTTCTTTCATGAGGCCAATCGCTTTTTGTTCGATGTCAGATCCATTTTTAGGTCTGACCTTCAGGTTACCCGTATCCTTCAGGTTAGGCAAAACTTCAAGGATGGCGGTGATATTTTGTTTGACTGTCAACTTTTTAAAAATGCTTGATTCTTGTGGAAGATAGCCAATTCCTTTTCGTGCCCTGATATACATGGGGTATTTAGTAATATCATCATTGTCGACCAGAACTGTGCCGCCATTTGGCTTTATTAATCCTACACACATATAAAAAGTGGTTGTTTTCCCCGCTCCGTTAGGTCCTAAAAGACCTGTGACTTCTCCCTGGTTTACTTTCAGGCTGACATCATCTACAACTTTTTTACCATTATAGATTTTCATAAGATTTTTTAATACAAGCTGTGTCATTATGGTTTATCAGTGATTTTATCCTCAGGGTTAAAAAGAGCTTCAACTCTTTGTGAACCATCGCTTTCCACTATTACCTTATCGTTTTTTCTGAAAAGTGTGATTTTTTTTCCAGTTACAAAACTTGAACCTGTAATCAATTTTGGAGATCTTCCTGTTAGAACCAATATTTCATCTTGGGTTGTATAGACTGCCTGGTCAGCAAATGCCTTTCGTTCTCCTGCTGTGTATTCAACGTTTCCGGTTGAAACAATTTTTTTTACATCATTCTGAGGATCGCTGTTATCATTTTGAGGATCACGGTCATCGTCATTTTCATAAAAGTAAATTTTGATAGAATCAGCCAAAACTGTTGAATCGAGCCTTGTGACTTTAACATTTCCAATGAATTCTACCATTGACGTGTCAGCTTGAGCCACCATTTTATCGGATATAACATGAAGAGGATCTTCTTTAGAATCCTTATAAGTTTGAGAGAAAACAACAGGCAGTTGCCAAAGAAGAGCAAAAATACCAAGAAAAAAAGATAGAAAAAGAACACGAGTTGATTTATTGAATACTGAGATTTTCACTGAATTTTCCTTTAACATGCCCCTCTAAAATTGTCATATTGTCATACAAAATTGTGGTCATTGAATCTGCTTCAATGACTGAGCTCTGCTTTTCAAGTCTCACGTGAGTTTCGGAGTGTATTATATGTTTTTTTTTGTTATAATGCAACTTATCAGTTGTCATTACACTCGTTTCATGTGTGACAACCACATTGTCAGTGAATATCATATCATGGGTCTTTGTATTAAGGGTACCTTTTTTAGATTTTAAGTGAACTTTTTTATTGTCTTTCGTAAAAAAAATTATAGAAACATCAATAAGTATAAACTTGTCTTCATCTTTTAAAAGAGTTGCAGAATCAGCGCTCAGTTCCCATTCTTTAATGCCGTTTTTTTTTGAAATCTGCTTTAAAATATTTAATTTAAGCGCAGCTGTTGTGTCAATTTTAATATCATTGATTTGTATGGATTTGGAAAAGAATGTGTTGAAATAAAAGAAACTGCAAAGAACGATAATGATCAAAATCAACAATCCTATCAAAGGAATCGTCACTTTATGTTTTAAAGATTTTGTCATGATAGATATTTTTCCAGAATGCTATCCCATAGGCCTTTTGCTTTTAAAATAGTTTCACAGATTTCTCTGACTGCGCCCTGACCCCCTTTTTGGTTTGTGATAATATCCGAATGGATTTGAACATCCAAAGATGCATCTGAGACACAAAAAGAAACCCCCACTCTTTTAATAACAGGAAGATCAATGAGATCATCTCCAACAAAAGCGATATTATTTGCGGCTATTCTTGTTTGGGCTACAATTTTTTCTAAAGCCATTGATTTATCTTTAATGCCATCAAATAATAGGGCGATGCCCAGGTTTTTACACCGATATTCCAAGGCTTTTGATTTACGGCCGGTGATAATACCCACCTTGATTCCTGAGTCCATTAAAAGTCTTAGTCCAAGCCCATCCCTTGAATTGAAACTTTTTATCTGTTCTCCTGAATCTGAATAGGTGATGCTGCCATCTGTTAACACACCATCTACGTCTAATAAAAGAAGTTCAATATTTGTAAGTTTGTTTTTCATTATGTTTATCCGGTTATTCGCCAGATTATTTATCTGGTTATTTATCTGGTTATTTATCCGGCTGCTTTTTTAATAGCCAAAAGTGTAGATAAAAGATCTTCCATATCACTCAAGGGCAATGAATTCGGGCCGTCGCAAAGTGCTTTTTCAGGCTCTGGGTGGGTTTCAAGAAATAATCCATGGGCACCTGAAGCAATTGCTGCTTTAGAAAGGGTTGGGATAAATGCTCTGTCACCTGCTGAAGAATCTTTGGCCCCTCCGGGGAGCTGAACGCTATGTGTGGCATCAAACACGACAGGTGACCCCAGATCTTTAATAATTTGAATGGATCGAAAGTCGACCACAAGATTATTATACCCAAAGGATGACCCTCTTTCAGTAATGCAGATATTTGGGTTACCGGATTGTTTTGCTTTGTTTAAAATATTATTGCATTCATATGGGGATAAAAATTGACCTTTTTTTATATTCACTGGTTTGCCGGTTTTGCAGGCCGCTAAAATTAAGTCGGTCTGTCGACATAAAAAAGCAGGGATTTGCATGATATCCAGCACCTTTGCCGCTTTTTGGGCCTGATCTGGCAAATGGATATCTGAGATAATCGAAAGATTCAGTTCCTTTTTAATGGTGTCAAGAATAGTTAATCCTTCATCAAATCCCGGTCCTCTGAATGAATGAATGGAGGTCCGGTTTGCTTTATCAAAGGATGCCTTGAAAATAAAGGGGATATCAAGCTTATCCGTTATCTGTTTTAACTGATTTGCAATCAGATATGTCATATCATAATCTTCAATGACACACGGGCCGGCTATCAGAAAAAAAACAGGGTCGGGGCGATCGATTAATTTTAAAAAAAAATTGTTCATAAAAAAAGTCCTAAATAGAAGGTTTAGAGGCCAAATTATATTTTGAGATCAAAAAAGTCAAGAATACAAAATTGCTTGATAAGTTCGACCATAGCTGCTATTTTACTGTAATTTTGAGTACATAGATACTAACCTCCTGAAAAGATAGGTGTTATTGATGAAAAGAGTGGCCTTTTGGGTTCTGATTCTTGTGGTTTTAATTCCGGTTTTATGGATGCTTATCTATAAATTTGAAGGTAAAAAACCGGTTGTTAATATTGAACTTCCATCCTTGTATTTGAAAAAATCTTATGAAATGGCGCTTGATGTGAGTGACCAAAAAACAGGCCTTCGTAAAATAGTTGTATCCATCATGCAGCAGGGCAAAGAAAAGGTTTTGCTTGAAAAACAATATGATCAGTCTGCCTTTGTCGGATTATTCTCTAGTCCAAAAAAGAGCAAAGATTCTTTTATTATTCCTGTTCAGTCATGGAAATATGGAATGACAGACGGTGAAGCGATTATTCGAATAATGGTATCAGACTATTCATGGAGAGGATTGAATAAGGGCAATATTTCCTATAGCGAAAATAAAGTAATTATAGACTCGAATCCCCCTAAGGTAAGCGTATTAACCAAACGCCATAATATTGAACGCGGCGGCACCGGCATGGTTATTTATAAACTTTTTGAAAATAATGTGAAAAGCGGTGTCAAAGTTGGAGATAATTTCTTTCCAGGACACGCAGGGCTTTTTGATAATAAAAAAGTCCATACTGCTTTTTTTGCGTTAAATTATATGCAGGGCCCGGGCACTCAGATGTCTGTTATTGCAGAAGATCTGGCAGGAAACATAACAAAAAGAGGATTTCATCATTATATAAGAGATAAAAAATTTAAAACAGATATTTTAAACATATCCAAGCAATTCTTAAACTTGAAAATTCCTGGTTTTGATGTGGGTCAACGCAATGGTTCCTTTCAGGAAGCAAAAAATCCCTTGCTTGAAAAATTTTTGTACATCAACGGTGAGGTGAGAAAGAAAAATGTTGAAAAGGTGTTAAGTATTCCTAATATTTCAGAAAATAAAAAATATTGGGAAGGCAGATTTTCAAGATTAAAAGGATCAGCGAGAAGAGCAGGATTTGCAGACCATCGAATTTATAAATATTTGGGCAAAGAAATTGACAGAGCGGTTCATTTAGGGTTGGATCTTGCCTCAACCTCTAATTCTCCTGTGAAAGCGGCTAATTCAGGTCGTGTGATTTTTGCAGAATCCATTGGGATATTCGGCAATACTGTAATAATAGATCATGGATTTGGGCTTAGCAGCCTTTATGCACATTTAAATCAGATTTCAGTAAATAACGGGGATAGAGTTAATAAGGGCGATGATATCGGTTTTACAGGTTTTACAGGCTTAGCTGGTGGAGATCATTTGCATTTTTCAATGATTGTACATAATGTCTTTGTAAATCCGGTTGAATGGTGGGATAATTCATGGATTAAAAATAATATTACTGCCAAAATTGAAACAGTTAAACGAATACCTAATTTATGATAAAAAGGCCTATTATGAGCAATTACAAAGTAAATAAAACGATTGAACAAATAAATAAGAAAATTGCAGATGGAAAAGCAGTTGTTGTTACCGCAGAAGAAATTATTGATATTGCAAAAAAAGATGGCATTGTAGAGGCGGCCAAAAAAATAGATGTAGTAACAACCGGAACATTTGCGCCCATGTGTTCTTCAGGGGCCTTTTTAAATATTGGTCAGTCCAGCCCCCTTATTAAGACAATGAAAACCTGGATTAACAATGTAGAAGCCTATTCAGGCCTTGCCGCCATCGATTGCTATTTGGGGGCGACCCAAGCCTGCGAGGATGATCCTTTAAATAAACGTCATCCCGGTGATTTTAATTATGGCGGTGGGCACGTCATCCAGGATCTTGTTGCCGGAAAACAGGTTCACATAAAGGCAGAAAGTTACGGCACGGACTGTTATCCCAATAGAAGCACAGAAAAACTTGTCACGCTGAAAGATTTGCCGTATGCCATGTTGTGTAATCCACGTAATGCCTATCAAAATTATAATTGCGCCATTAATAAATCAGACAAAATAAAATATACCTATATGGGGACATTAAAATCAGATATGGGGAATGCCAGCTATTCAACATCAGGAGAGCTGAGCCCCTTATTAAATGATCCCTATTTAAAAACCATTGGTTTAGGGACCCGGATCTTTTTAGGCGGCGCCCAAGGCTATGTCACCTGGACAGGCACCCAGCATAATGGTAATCCTGAAAGAGGATTGAACGGGGTGCCGATTCGACCTTCTGGTACGCTTTCAGTCATGGGAGAACTAAAGCAGATGTCTCCTGAGTGGCTTGTGGGTCAAAGCTTTAGAGGATACGGCTGCTCTTTATCAGTCGGCCTTGGTATCCCGATTCCGATTTTAAACGAAGAAATATTAAAATATACGTCAGTTTCAGATGATCAGTTGTTCACTCAGATTATTGATTATGGATATGATTATCCAGAAGGTATTTCAACATCCTACGGGCAAGTGAGCTATGCAGAACTCAAAAGCGGTTCCATCATGATTAAAGGAAGAAAAATTCCCACGACTCCGTTATCGAGTATGGTAAAGGCAAGAAAAATTGCTGATATTTTAAAAAAATCAATACTTAAAGCCAAGTTCTTTTTAGGTCAACCTCAGCACACGTTCTTTTAGATTTAAATGGTAAGGAAATAAAATGTCAGAAAAGAAGCAAAAAAGTTCTTTGCGAGAAAACACAGAAGCCATCATTATTGCGATTATTATTGCCATGTTCATCAGAACATTTATTATTCAGGCTTTTAAAATCCCATCGGGTTCCATGCTGGAAACCCTACAGATTGGAGATCAAATCCTGGTAAATAAGTTTATTTATGGTGTTAAAATACCCTTTACTGATGGTAAAATTCTTATCCCTGTAAAAATTCCTGCAAAGGGTGATATCGTTGTGTTTAAATATCCTGAAGATCCTAAAAAAGATTTTATCAAACGCGTGGTAGCCACACAAGGCGACACCTTAGAAATTATTAATAAAAAACTTTATGTAAATGACAAACTGGTTGAAGGTGAAAAATACGCAGTTTATAAAACCAATAAAATATATCCTGGAATAATAAGCCCAAGGGATAACCATAAAAAAATAACGATTCCTGAAGATAAATTGTTTGTCATGGGCGACAATAGAGATAATAGTCATGACAGCCGGTTTTGGGGATTTGTTGACCTGAAAGCCATTAGGGGTAAAGCATTTATTATTTATTGGTCCTGGAACAAAAATAAGTTTGGACCCAGATGGAACAGAATTGGTGATCTATTAAAATAAGGTAACAGCCATGCGGTTTGAAAAAAAAGATATCCTTGATATCGAATCACTTGAATCCCATGAGATCTCAATGATCCTTGATACAGCCCAGGGGATGAAAGAAATTAATGAACGTCCTGTAAAAAAAGTACCCACATTAAGAGGAAAAACCATTGTCCTTTTTTTTCAGGAACCTTCAACCCGAACAAAACTTTCCTTTGATACTGCAGCAAAAAGGCTTTCTGCTGACAGCCTTTCCATTTCGAAAAGCTCTTCTAGTATTGTAAAAGGAGAAACCCTGATTGATACGGCTAAAAACCTTGAAGCTATGAAGCCAGATGTTATTGTTTTGAGGCATCCGTCATCAGGGGCACCTCACCTGATTGCAAACCATGTAAAGTCTTCTGTGATTAATGCTGGAGATGGCATCCATGCGCATCCATCCCAGGCACTTTTAGACATGATGAGTGTTCGAGAAAAAAAAGGAAAAATTAAAGGGCTAAGACTGTCTATTATTGGAGACATTGCCCATTCAAGAGTGGCTCGATCTGATATTATCGGGTTTTCAAAAATGGGTGCAAGTGTGAGTATTTGTGCGCCGCAAACCATGATCCCCATGGGAATTGAAAAATTGGGCTGCACGATATCCCCGAATATCGAATCCTGTATTGATGGTGCAGATGTGATCATGATGCTTAGAATTCAAAAAGAGCGCCAGGGGAACATACTATTCCCCACTGAAAGGGAATATGCAACACTTTTTGGATTGAATCAAGCAAGATTGAGTCTGGCAAGCAAAGGTGCCCTTGTTATGCATCCCGGACCCATGAACAGGGGGGTTGAAATAGCAAGTGATGTGGCAGATTCTGATTGTTCTATGATTTTAGAACAGGTAACGAATGGTGTTGCTTTACGGATGGCATTATTTTACCTGGTAGCAGGAGGAAGCAGACATGCAGATTCGGATTAAAGGCGCACGCCTTCTCGACCCGGGGAATATTGATGATCAAAAAGATATCATCATCAAAAATAATCTGATTGATGCCATAGTTGATCCGATTGTCGATCCAATTGCTGACCCGAAAGACAGTGAAACAACATCTGATATCGAAATCATTGATGCAAAAGGGATGATTGTCGTTCCCGGGCTAATTGATATACACGTTCATTTAAGAGAACCCGGACACGAATATAAGGAAACCATTGAAACAGGTCTAATGGCTGCTGCAAGAGGCGGATTTACCGCCGTTTGTTCCATGCCGAACACCAAGCCTGTAAATGATAACAGCCAGGTAACAAAATTTATTATCAATCGTGCTAAAGAACTGGGACTTTCAAAAGTATATCCGACCGGATCCATTACGCAAGGATCAATGGGAGATACGCTCGCAGAAATATATGATATGCAAAAGGCAGGTATTGTCGCTGTAACCGATGATGGCAAGCCGGTTGAAAATTCAAATGTAATGCGACGGGCTTTGGAATATTGCAAAGGACTTAACCTACCGGTTTTTGTTCATGCTGAAGATTTAAATGTTGGTGATGGCGGATCAATGAATGAGAGTTCTTTTTCTACATTCTGGGGCATAAAGGGAATCCCAAACGCAGCCGAAAGTATCATGGTCGTAAGAGATATTGCGCTATCAGAACTCACTGGAGCCGGTATTCATTTTTGCCATATCAGTACAAAGGAATCTGTAGACGCCATCCGTCAGGCCAAAAAAAGAGGGGTGAACGTTACTTGTGAAACAGCCCCGCATTATTTCACTTTAACAGACGAGGATGTCAAAGATTATAATACCCATTTTAAAATGAATCCTCCTTTACGTTCTGAATCAGACAGACAAGCGATAATTACAGGCCTGTCTGACGGCACAATCGATTTGATCGCAACAGATCATGCGCCGCACAGTGTGATCGAAAAAGATCTTGAATTTGACAGAGCCGCATTTGGTATTGTGGGATTGGAAACATCGTTACCCCTGTCACTGAAATTGGTTCAAGATGGGTTTTTATCTATGGAAGAACTTATCTATAAAATGTCAAAAATTCCTGCAAAAATAATTGGAATCAATAATGATATCAAACCAGGAAATATAGCTGATTTAACCATTATTGATCCTGAACATACATTTGAAATTGATCCAGATACTTTTAATTCCAAAAGTAAAAATACACCATTTTCAGGGAGAAAAGTTAAAGGAAATACATTTTTAACAATGGTGAATGGTAA
>JAAEKY010000550.1 GCA_024227235.1 Desulfobacteraceae bacterium
AAGTCGATGAACTCGATGACGATATTGAAGAAATTGAACTGGATGAAGATGAAGACCTGGAAGAAATTGAGGAGCTGGACGATGATTTCGAGGAAATTGAACTGGATGAAGACGAAGATTTAGAGGAAGTCGATGAACTTGATGAGGATGAAATTAAGGCCTTAGAAGAATTCAGAGATAAAAAAGAACTTGCAGAACATTTTGATGATGTATTAGGTGATAGAGAAAAAAAATATAACAAATATGGTATTGTTCCTGAAGGACAATACACAATAGGTACGAAAAAAAGTCTTAAATCCAGCCTTGAATTGCAACAATTTGATATGCCTAAAGTTTATATTGGTCTTTACCCTGTAACCAACTCTTTATTTGAAGTATTTATTGAACAAACAGGATATATTACGACTGCTGAAAAATTGGGTTATGGTAGAGTTTACTATTCAAGATTTAAAAAGAACACCAATGGGTCCACCTGGAATAAGAATGCAGGTTCAGAAGATGTTAAGGGTGCTTGCTGGTATAAGCCCTTTGGCCCTGAATCTTCACTTCATGAAAAAAGGAACCACCCTGTTGTTCAAGTCAGTATTGATGATGCCATTTCTTTTTCCTCTTGGATTGGAAGACGAATTCCAACCGAAGCGGAATGGGAATCTGCCGCTAGAACAGATTTCGGATATAAGTATCCCTGGGGAAATGAATTTGATCAAAAAGCACTGAATATTGAGCAAAGCGGTTTATCCGACACAAGTTCCGTGGACGAATATGATACTTTCGCAAATGAATTTGACATTAGAGATATGCTAGGAAATGTTATGGAATGGACATCTGATATGGAAAGCCCGCCAATCCACTCAAAAAAAAATATGCCATACTGCGTTGCAAAAGGTGCTGCCTGGAATGCCAAAAATGACGCGACTATTAGCTCAAGAGCATTGTTCAAACCGGCGTTTACTTCAAACACCATTGGCTTTAGATGTATTTCTGAGGTTTTTCAATAAATTATGGATGAACTAACACAACGATATCTTGACTACTTAATTATTGAAAAGGGGTTATCTGGAAATAGTATGGCATCCTATTCAGCAGATCTGGTTCAATACATTACTTTTTTAGAGAAAAACAGTATTTATAATTTAAATAATGTGGATAGTGCAGTCATTCTTGCTTGGCTGATCGATCTATCAAAAAAAGGCCTTTCTGCTAAATCAAGAGCGAGACATCTTATCACTATTCGTGGTTTATATAAATTTCTGATCGCTGAAAAAAAAATCACAAAAAGCCCTGTAAAAAACGTAGATATCCCAAAAATTGGGCTGGCACTTCCAAAAATAATGACAGTCCAGGAAGTTACCATTCTTTTAGACGCCCCTGATATTAGAAAGCCCAGAGGAATGAGGAATTCAGCTATGATGGAAATTATGTATGGTGCAGGTTTAAGGGTATCTGAACTTATTGTATTGCGTCTCCAAGACATTAATCTTGATGCAAACTTTGTAAGAGTAATGGGGAAAGGGTCAAAAGAAAGGATTATACCAATAGGCTCCCCGGCAAGAGCTGCTACTCAAAAATGGATAAAAAAAGGAAGGCCATTTCTTTTAAATAAAATATCGTCACCTTATCTTTTTATCGCGCGAGCCGGAAAACCCATGACACGTCAATCTTTCTGGAAAATTATAAAAAAATATGCCCTTTTTACAAATATATCAAAAAATATTACTCCTCACACATTGCGACACTCTTTTGCCACTCATCTGCTTGAAGGCGGTGCCGATTTAAGATCTGTCCAGACGATGCTTGGCCATTCAGATATATCAACCACTCAAATTTATACACATATTTCAAGAGAATACTTAACAAAAATGCATCAAAAATATCACCCTCGAAACTTATTAAACGTTTGATTTTCAGTATAAATCCGTATATTATATTCAGCATAATTCGATTAAAAGCTTTGAAACACTACTAAATTCATCAATAAGCGGAGACTGATCAAGCATAGCATCTAAATTACAAATGGCATTCAATAAATTTACTCATTTACTTGTCATAATTCTTATATACAGTCTATTCTTGGCGATAACCGGTTGTAACAATTCCAATGGTAACTTAGAAAGAGAGGCTTCTTTTCGAATTGTTCCAGAATCCTATAAAATGCATATTGGTAATTTTAAAACCAAGGAAGTGGCTCTAAACTTAGACCCCAATAGCAATCATTTTACTTCCTTTGTCCGTTCAAAACTTCCAGACATACTAAAAGAAGATACTATTCTTACTTTTATGACTGATTTTTCAATTCCAGATTCGATGAAGGATCAGCATTTATTGCTCTTTGTTCCAACGACACCTTATCCGATTGAAATTAAAGTGAATGGACACCTTGTCTTTGCCAGTGGTATTATGGAATCAAAAACCATTCTTGATAAATATTTTGGTGAAAGAGAATTTATATCTTCAAAAATTCTAAATTTAAAAGGTCTAAATCGCTTAACAATTCAAATTGTACCACGAAAAATCAGGACAGAACTTCCCAAAATATTTTTTAGTGAGTATAAAGATATTTCTCTGAAAACAGTAAGGTATAATATTGTCCATTATTGTTTGGTATTTGGGTTCACACTATTAAGCATTTTCTTTTTTTTCATGTTTCTCATGCTATGGGCAGGGACAAATTTTAAAAATCACTCTCAGCTCTATTTTGCTCTTACCTGCCTTTTTTTGAGTGGTGGATATGTACAAATGCTATTTTCGAATGCATCAATAAATGGACTTATTTTTTGGCAAATTTCTCGTTTTTCTTTTAGTTCTTCCATTATTGCCATCATTTTTTATATCCTTGACTTTATTGGGTTGAAAAAAATCACAAAAACGGCTTCTTTTAACCTTTTGGGTCTGATTATTATTTGCACTTTTGCTTATCTGTTTTCGATTCAGGAAAATAAATATGAAGTCAAACAATTATTTAAATTAACATCTCGATTTATTATTGGCCCGGGTCTGTTTATCATCCCTGCTATCCTTCTATGGGAATCTATTCGAAAAAAAAGAATCGAAGCTTTTATTATTTTTATTGCATTTTCGGTTACGGCATCAACTGCAGTAAGGGATTTAATCTATAATCAAAATTTTAAAGACACTGAAATTTGGTTGTTGCCTATTGGTTATATGGTGCTTGAGATCGGGATTATTATTGTCATGGTATTAGAACAAAAATATTTATTTAATACCATAGCATCGCAAAAAAAAGTAGCGGAGCTAGTCAATGCCGATCTGATAATTGCAAAGAAGAAAGCTGAAGAAGCAAACAGTGCTAAAAGTCAATTCCTTGCTAATATGAGCCATGAAATCAGGACGCCTATGAATGGTGTTATTGGGATGAACAGGCTTTTGCTGGATACCGGTCTGAATAAAGAACAAAACCAATATTCATTATTTGTACAAGACAGCGCGGAATCTCTATTAAGAATAATTAATGACATTCTTGATTTTTCAAAAATTGAGGCTGGGAAGCTTGATCTAGAAAAAATTGATTTCAATATACAAACGATGTTAGAAAATTTAATGTCTGTTCTGGCTTTCAGGGCAAGTGAAAAAGATCTGAAACTCATTTTTTCATTAGATCCGCTCATTCCCAGCTTTGTTAAAGGAGATCCCGGACGATTACGCCAAGTATTGACCAATCTGACTGAGAATGCCATTAAATTTTCTCCTAAAGGAGAAATCATTATAAGTGGATCATTAGAAAATAAGACTGATGACCAATTAGTGCTCATGTTTTCAATAAAAGATACTGGCATTGGTATCCCAAAAGAAAAACAGCACACACTTTTTGAAAATTTTACTCAAGTAGATACATCTGACACTCGAAAATATGGTGGTACAGGCTTAGGACTTTCTATTTCCAAACAAATTGTAGAGTTGATGGCCGGTGAAATTAATTTTAAAAGCGAAATGGGAAAAGGCTCAGAATTTTTCTTTACCATAAAACTGGACAAATCTGATAAGCAGATCGATTTCAAAGAAATCGCTGATATTCGCGGCATGAAAGTTCTTTATATTGATGATAATAAAACTTCAAAAGATATTATTTCTTCGCAGCTTTCCGCATGGAAGGTGGATTGCCACTTTTCAAAAATGGCTTCAGAAGGTCTCAAACTCTTGCATAAGGCTGCCAAGACCGATCATCCATTTAAAATAGCCATATTTGATTCCAGAATGCAGGATATGGATGCGGCCGAGTTCAGTCGAAAAATTAAATCCGATAAAACTTTAGAAGATATCGCTCTTGTAATGACCACCTCAATAGGCGAACGAGGGGATGCAAAAAGATATAAAGCGCATGGTTTTTCAGCCTATTTTCCTAAGCCGATCCACCAATCAGACCTTTATAATTGCTTGGGCCAAATTGCCAGTAATTTTGAAGGGAAAAAGCCCAATACCGAACTAATCACACATCATAGCTTAAATGAACATAAACACGGTAAGTTGTTAATCCTTCTGGTTGAAGATAACATTATCAACCAAAAAGTGGCTGCCGGGATGATCAAAAGACTTGGATTTCGAACAGATATTGCCTCAAATGGATATGATGCCATCAAAACATTGGAAAATTCATGCTATGATCTTATTTTTATGGATTGCCAAATGCCAAAAATGGATGGGTATGAAGCCACAAAAATTATAAGGGATAAACACTCAAATGTCATTGATCACGATGTCCCAATTATTGCCATGACAGCAAATGTACTCAAGGGTGATAAAGAAAAATGCCTAAATGCCGGGATGAATGATTATATTGCAAAGCCCATCAGCCCTGAAATTATTTCTACTTCTCTGAAAAAGTGGTTACCCGGTTAAAAGATCCTCTGTAAAAAAATCATAGCATTTCTACCATTGCTGTTACTGAAAATACCAAGATGAGAACCGGGATAAATGCCTTAAAATGGGTATGGAGAATTTAGTACCTATACCCATTAAATCACCTATTCTCAAAGGGCATACCCAGAAAGTATTAAGCGTAAACCTAAAAATTAATCTATACACACAATCCTGGAGATTTCATGAAATGTAATTATCAAAATGTCATGAAATTCCCAGGATTATACAGTTGACATTATTGGCCAGGCTGATTTTTCTGCCCAAGATTCTATTTTATTAAAATCTCTAAAATCTCCTTCAGGAATTCTTTGTTTTTTCATTTTTGATTTCATAACCATTCTAAAGATCATATTCATTTTACTGTAATCAAGCATACCGGCAAAAGATTGTATTTCTTTAGGTTTAACTTGAGGAACCGCGTTTAGAACAGGATTAAAATAACTTTTCGCAAGTTCTTGAGTCTCTGGGGTATCATAATACAGTGCCAGGCAAGTTAAGAAGTAAGCCACAGGTATGTGTTTCAAATCGTTCTGATTTTCTTTCACAAATGCTATGGCATTGGGATACCATGACGCACTCTTTACTGCACTGCCGATCACTGCGCCATCATAGGATGATACATCTTTAATCGTTTCGATATGCCGAAGATCCACGTTGGCTCCTTGGTTACAAAATACATCAGCGATAGTTTGTGCCACTTCAGATGTGCTTCCACAATAGCTTTCATAAGCGACAAGAATTTTTTTTCCCCTATTATCGCAATTGGATTCAATAAATTTAATATCTTCAGCAAACGCCGGCTTGATCGGCACAAGTCCAAAAGGAATTGCACCGGCACCCATCATAGCGCCGACGGCTAAAGAATAATTAACAATGAATTGCCTTCTTGTCATTATCTGCATTTTTTAGATTTCCCTTTCAAAGCATGAATAACGAGTATGACGACTCTCTATCTTTTCCTTTATTTTATCTGTTATTTCTCTTTTCTGGTCATCATCAAGAGAATTATAAAAATTGGAAAAAAATACTAAATTTTCTGATAAGGCCGAGGACATCACATCTACTGTCGACAGGATATTTACGGCTATAACCGAAAGATCCGGGGTTTCTTTATCAAACTCCAGATGCGCTTGTTTTTTAAACTCATGCTTTGTTTGGATACCCTTTTCCAGAGTTCTTTGTAACCCGGAACGAAGACCATTATATAATTTTTCTTGTGTTTCAGACAAATCAAGGGTGTCCGCACCTTTATCCATACGCCAGAGAACAAACTCACTGATTTCTTTTTGCATAAAAAGAGGCATGTCTCTTTTGCTAAACCTGTGTCCTCGATCAGGCCCAAATCCAAAGGCCCCAGACACCAATACAAAACCGAAACCAAAAATAACCATCACTAAGAGGGAAATACTTACAATTGAAATTACTTTTTTCTTTTTTGTCATTTTCATTCTCCTAAGTTTATAAATTAAATCCCCAATCCTTTTTAACCCGGAATTTCAATTTCCCTTTTCAAGCGAGCTGACTTCACTTCATCTGCCGCGCTGCAGCCCGCTTGCAATAAACAATTACAGCTAAACGTTCCGCAGCTTGCAGCTAAAGCAAATTCAACTCGTGAAATATCCGGGTTGAGGATGACTCAAGAATAATTTAAAATTGTAAATCAAATTTTTCCAGCTTGTAAAAAAATGTAAATTAGTTGTAAAAGAAATAAAAAAGGAAATATTCATGACAAAAAAAATCTTAATTATCGATGACGACATAAAACTAATTGAGCTGCTTATAGAGTATTTAGGGGGAAATCAATTTGAGATTGCCTATGTCCTTGATGGGCTCAATGCTTTAGATACCATAAACATTCATACGCCTGATCTGATCATCCTTGACTATATGATGCCAGGAAAAGATGGGCTTGAGGTTTTAAGAGATATCAGGACACAACATGATCTTCCCATTATTATGCTAACCGCCAAAGGGGACGATACGGATAGGATTGTGGGACTTGAACTGGGTGCAGACGATTATCTTCCTAAACCATTTAACCCAAGAGAACTGTTGGCCAGGATTAAGGCCATCCTCCGTCGCGGGGCCACATCTTCGTTAAATGTCAATCAAAATACTGACCTTGTCATTCAAGCAGGCGGGCTTATACTTAATAGAGCATCTCTCACCATTGAGGTGGATAAGGACACGATAGACCTTTCAACTACTGAGTTTAAAATACTGGAAGTGTTGATGAAAAACCCAAACCGGGTGCTTAGCCGAGATCAGATAATGAATATGGCACAGGGAAAAGATTTTATGGCTTTTGACCGAAGCGTTGATATTCACATCAGCAAATTAAGATCTAAAATAGAAATCGACCCTGCTTCTCCCAAAAGGATTAAAACCATTTGGGGAACAGGATATATGTTTGTAGAATCTTTATGAAATTAAAACGCCTTTATATCAAATTATTCCTATCATTTGTAGGCGTCCTCTTTGTAACAGAGGTCTTGATCCTTGCACTGTTTATTGTTACTGCCGGGCGCTCTTTTCGTGATCATATAGACAAGCAATCCATTGCAAAGCTTTCAATCTTTAAAGGACTTATTCAAGAAAAAATAAATAACGCCCCTTTGATTCCTATCACTCAAAACGATGAAACAAAAGAACTGCTTCAATCATTTTCTAACCTTTTTGATGTAAAGATATGGATAACATCACCAGACAACACAGTGTTGCTAAAGACATTTTCTACGCCAATCGATATCATCCAAAAAAAAAGAGGGCGGCATGAAGTTTCAAAAGATGGTATTAAACTGTATCATCTATCCAGAAGACATATCAGATATTATGCACAAATTCCCATTGAAGCTGAAGGAAAAATCAACACCCTCCACATCCATCTTCAAAAGGAACACGAAAGAAAACCTGAAGCAGTTTTTCTTTTCGGGCTGTTGAGTATTGGTACCATTATTGCCATTCTCATTGTGCCTTTAGCAAGGGTTATTACCAAAAGGATTAAACAACTTAACCAGTCTGCCCTTGATTTTGCTGATGGAAACTTAAGTTGTAGAACAGATATAAAAGGCTATGATGAAATAGCCGAACTTGGAAAATCTTTTAATTTTATGGCCGACAAGCTAGAAAAAATGATACAGGGCAATAAAGAGCTTACAGCAAATATCTCCCATGAACTTAGAAGTCCTCTTACTCGAATCAGGGTATCAAAAGAATTGATTCAGGACAGACTCGATCCGCACGGCAATGAAGATATCAATCGATATGTACAAAATATAGAGGCAGACATAAAAATTCTGGATAATTTAATTAATAAAATTTTAAAACTGTCAAAAATAAATATTCAAGAATCTTCATTGTCTGTTGAACAATTAGACTTTAAAATACTTTTAACTGACTTGAAAAAAAAATATACGTCATCTTTAAACCAAAAGAATCTGTTATTCCAAGAGGATATCGACGGTTCTCTCATCCTCAACACAGATAAAGGTATTGTCACATCTGTACTATCCAATCTCTTTGATAATGCCATTAAATATACCCCCAAAAATGGGACCATACACATAAATGTTTTCAAACCCAATGAAGGCAAACTAACTTTTTGTATAACCAATTCATATCGCAAATTAGATCCTCTTGAATTAGAAAATCTTTTTGAACCCTTTTACAGGATAAAAAACAACAAGAACCCTGGATCGGGCATGGGCTTAACTATTGTTAAGAAACAACTCAAACAATGTAATAGTCAAATTATTGCACGAAACAGTAAAACAGGTTTAACATTTCAAGTACAATTTTCTAATCTTTAACTGGATATTTAATTTCCATATTGATTCTTAAATTCCTTTTATGTTAATAAATAGGGTTACTTTTTTTAAGAAACTGAAATTAATCACTTTTTAATAAAAATTTCATATGGACAACAATACATATATGGATAACTCAACTTCTATTAAAGAACTGCTCATGCAGGTGAACAAACCAATTTTAGCGGTTAAAAGCAATGGCAGGCTAAATTTTTCCAACAATGATTTAGCAAAAAATTCCTCATCTTCTATCAAAGCATTTGCTCCTGCTGTCCGGCCTGAAAACCTTGGCGATGAACGATTTAAAAAACGGCATTCGTTAACATATCCATATATTGCAGGCGCTATGGCCAATGGCATCACATCGGCTCAAATGGTAAAAACCATGGCCGAAAATGGAATGATTGGTTTTCTAGGCGCAGGTGGCCTTACCATAAAAAAAATTGAAGAAAATATTATTGATCTAAAAAACACCCTTAAAGATAAGCCGTTTGGATTTAACCTGATCCACTCTTTAGGTGATCCAGATCATGAAATGGCAACAGTTGAACTTTATTTAAAGCATAAAGTTAACTTAGTCAGTGCTGCTGCCTTCATGCGAATGACGCCTGCGCTTGTGTATTATCGAGTCAAAGGAATTCATGAAGATGAAAATGGAATGGTTGTTACAACCAATAACATTATCGCAAAGGTGTCAAGAATTGAAATTGCTCGACAATTTTTCAGTCCGCCTCCTGAGAAACTGATAAATATACTTTTAAAAAAAAATCTGATAACAGGCCAGGAAGCAAGATTAAGTCAACATATTCCTATGGCCCAGGATCTCACAGCAGAAGCAGACTCAGGCGGCCACACAGACAATCGACCCGCCTTGGCTTTACTGCCAACTATGATCGGACTTAAAAATGAATTCATGCAAAAGTTTAACTACAAAGAGCCCTTATGTGTTGGATTAGCAGGAGGAATTGCCACACCCCAATCAGCTGCTGCAGCATTCGGAATGGGCGCAGCTTACATTCTTACCGGTTCCATCAATCAATCTTGTATTGAAGCCGATATTTGTGAAGACGTAAAGAAAATGCTCTGTCAGGCTGAACAGGCTGATGTTGCCATGGCACCTGCTGCCGATATGTTTGAGATAGGTGCTAAGGTCCAAGTTTTAAAACGAGGGACCATGTTTCCTGTTCGAGCAGAAAAACTTTATAAATTTTATCAATCTTATAATAGTTTTGATGAAATTGATGAGAAATCAAAACAAGAAATTCAGGAGAAAATGTTACAGACAACTTTTGATGAGGCCTGGGCTTCTACAAAAGACTTTTTCCAAAAGATTGGTAATATTAAAGAGATTGAAAGGGCCCAAACAAATCCAAAACATAAAATGGCCCTTATTTTTAGATCCTACCTTGGACTTTCATCAAAATGGGCTATTCAAGGTATTCCCAAAAGAAAAATGGATTACCAAATCTGGTGTGGGCCTGCCATTGGTGCATTTAACCAATGGGTAAAAGGCAGTTTCCTTGAAACCCATGAGAACCGGAAAACTGCTGAAATCGCACTCAATATCCTTTTGGGTGCCTGTATTTGCTCCAGAGCCTCTATTTTAGAAGTCCAAGGGATTGAACTGCCTATGGATGCAAGAGAATTCAAACCGATCACAAAAAAAGAACTATTACGTTTTTTTTAGCCCGGATATTTCATTGCTTTAATAGTAATAATGAACAACTATTTTGTCATTGCAGCTAAGGCAAAATCGTTTCGGGTCTGACCTTTAGGTTATGAAATATCCGAATTACCCTTCCGTTTCAATGTAAAACTTTTGTCAAATCCCTATCAAATGAATGATTCTCAAGATTCAAGATAGTATATTAAGTATAATTTTTGTTTATTAACTTAAGTTTTTTAATTATGCCTAAAAAGAATACCACACATAATAAAAACAACATCGCCATTATCGGGATGGGATGTATCTTTCCAAAATCCAGGAACTTAAAAGGATATTGGCATCTTTTGTCTAACGGTATAGATGCAATTGTAGATATTCCAGATGATACCCATTGGCGCTTAAAAGACTATTTTGATCAGGATCCATCTACGCCAGACCACACCTATTGCAAACGCGGTGGGTTTCTTCCAAAAACAACCTTTGATCCATTAAGTTACGGTATCCCGCCCAATAATATAGAAGCAACAGACACCTCCCAACTTCTGGGCTTGGAGGTAGCCAAAATGGCCCTTGAGGATGCCGGATATTCTGTGAACCATCCTATTCTTGAACAAAAAAAGGTCAATGTTATTTTAGGTGTTACGGGTACACAAGAATTGGTAATCCCCTTAGGTGCAAGGCTGGGTCACCCGATCTGGAAAAAGGCTATAAAAGATTCCGGTATTAGCAAAGAAAAAAGCAAAGAAATTATACAAAGGATACAAGCCGATTATGTCCCCTGGCAGGAAAACTCGTTTCCAGGCCTTCTTGGCAATGTAGTTGCCGGCAGGATTGCAAATCGATTAAATCTTTCCGGAACAAATACAGTGGCGGATGCTGCATGTGCCAGTTCTTTATCTGCACTTCATACAGCGGTGATGGAACTTGTGTCTGGAAAATGTGACATGTCTATTACGGGTGGAGTGGATACCTTAAATGATATTTTCATGCACATGTGCTTTTCAAAAACAGGCGTTTTATCACATACCAGTGACGCAAAACCGTTTTCAAAAGATGCGGATGGCACTGTCCTGGGTGAAGGTATAGGCATGCTGGTTTTAAAGCGCCTTGAAGATGCGAAAACAGACGGTGATAGAATTTATGCGGTTATTAAAGGCGTCGGTTCTTCAAGTGATGGCAGGACGTCTGCCATTTACGCGCCTGAATCAAAAGGCCAGTTAAAAGCCCTAAAAGAAGCGTATCGCGAAGCTGATATTGATCCTTCAACTATTGAACTGATAGAAGCCCACGGCACGGGGACAAGAGTAGGTGATAAAGTAGAATTCACTGCGTTAAAAGAATGTTTTGAAAAAACGTCCAAAAAAAATCAAACCGCCATTGGTTCAGTCAAATCCATGATTGGTCACACAAAGGCTGCAGCAGGTGCCGCAGGAATTATTAAGACCGCCTTAAGTCTCTATAATAAAGTTCTTCCTCCAACATTAAAGGCCTTAGAACCTGACCCGGAACTGGATATCAATAATTCTTCATTTTATTTAAACTCCGAATCTAAGCCTTGGATTAAATCACCAATTTCATCGCCTCGAAGATCAGGCGTCAGCGCTTTTGGTTTTGGCGGCAGTAATTTCCATGTGGTTTTGGAAGAGTATACTTCATCAAAATCTCATATTTCCTGGGATGGCAGTATCCAAATAATTGCCTTTTCCGCTAATACAAAAGTCGAGCTTATCGACAAGATCAATATATTCATATCACGTCTTGATAAGACGAAAGATGCACAGGAAGAAGGCCAGATTATTGCATGGCTGTCTCATGAATCAAGACAAAATTTCTCAGTTGAACACAGCTATAGACTGCTAATGGTTCATAAAAAAGAGGACAATATCCACAACAATACAGACAAAGCATTTGAATGTATTGAAAGTGGCTCATCACAACACAATGTTTGTTTTTCTTCTGGCTCACCAAAAGGGAAAATAGGGTTTTTATTCCCGGGCCAGGGGAGCCAATATACGGGTATGGGAAAAGATCTTATTTCAGCATTTCCTGAAGCTATGGAAGCATTGGAAAATGCTTCAGATATCTTTTGGGTTGGAAAAAACAAACAAAAAGACAAGCCATTGCAAGACTATATTTTTCCACCTCCGACCCATTTGCAATCAAAAAAAGATTCAGAAGATCAGCTTCGCGATACTGACATTGCACAGCCTTCTATTGGTGCGATATCTCTTGGAATGGTGAATGTTCTAAAGCGATTTGGCGTAACACCTGAAATAACCTGTGGCCATAGTTTTGGTGAACTTTGTGCACTTTATTCTGCCGGTTGGATAGATGAAGATTCTTTTTTCCAATTGGCTGCCGCACGAGGCAAATATATGGCTGCTGCTAAATCCAAGGATGGGGATTCAGGCAGCATGCTTGCGGTTCGGGCTTCTTTGGAAGAAATTGAAACGCTTATTAAAAAAGAAAAATTAGATCTCATCCTTGCCAATAGAAACAGTAGAAACCAAGGGGTTTTATCTGGTTCAACAGAAGAAATCAACCGTGCAATAAAAATCTGCAAACAAAAAAGAATACGAGCCATAAAACTTCCTGTTGCTGCAGCATTTCACAGTAAACTTGTCAAAAATGCGGTTACTCCGTTTAAGGAAAAATTAAATTCAAAAACGTTCTCATCAACAGGGATTAACGTTCTCTCAAACACTACTGGAACCTTTTATGGAAAAAAAGAATCTGATATCAGACAGATTCTTGGCGATCAACTGATTAGCCCTGTACATTTTGTAGACAATATTGAAAAAATGCTTGAAAATAATGTAACCACCTTTATTGAAGTGGGTCCCAAGGCGGTATTAACGGGTCTTACACACTCAATTTTAAAAGATAACAATATTACCGCGATTTCTCTTGATGCATCTTCAGGGAAAAAGTCCGGCATTGAAGATCTTGCCCATGCACTGTGTATGATTGCATCAAAGGGATTCTTTGTAGACATTGCTCTTTGGGAAGATGCTGTAAAAAAACCAACTGCTAAAAAAATGAAGGTTCAACTCTCTGGAGCTAACCAAAAGCCTAAGAAGAACAGCAGTGTTTTAATCTCGAATACAAAACCGGCAAAACAAAAGATTGATCCGGAATCTTCCAAAGAGACACTATCAAAAAATATAAAACCAAAAGAGAGTCGAACAATCGATTCGATTCCCAAACCTAAGGCAACAGCAGTTAGCCAAAACAGGTCAGCTTTAAAAGGATCTGATATGACATTTCAAAACACACCCAAAAACAAACCGATGAATTCTCCTGCATATGACGCTATGAAAATGGTTCAAAAAGGACTTGAAACTATGCAGCAAATTCAAACACAAACAGCCCAGGCTCATGAAAAGTTCTTAGATACACAGGCCCAGGCAAGCAAAACACTTGCGAGCATGCTTGAACAAACTCGCAATCTTGCACTGGATATCCCCCTTTCTTCAGCACCACAAGCACCTGAGATGACTGATAATGCGCCTGATGAAATTTGGAAAAAAAATAATGAAACACTAGTTACTCAGCCCCATTCTGATCCCGATGATATAATAACACCTGAGCCTGATATCCAAATCAAATCTCCTCCAAAAGTTGAGCAAACAAAACCGACTGAACATAAAAATTTGAATAATGAAATTGAACCTATCCTATTTAAAATTGTCAGCAAATTAACCGGCTTTCCTGTTGAGATGCTGGAGTCAGAGATGGATATCGAATCTGATCTGGGTATTGATTCAATTAAAAAAGTGGAGATTATTTCAGAACTTGAAAAGCAGATCCCTTCCTGTGAAGGATTGACGACTGAAAATATCGGTTCAGTGAGGACATTAAAAGAAATCTGTAACGCCATTCAAAATGAAGAAACTGACACCACTGAAACGACTAATGAGAAGATTCATACCATTGAAAATCCAGTCCCGGAAAAACTTGAGTCCAATACATCCTCTCAAATTGTTTCAAACGTTCTTGTGGAAACTATCAGTGAATTAACTGGCTTTCCTGTTGAAATGCTGGAACCTTCCATGAACCTTGAATCAGATCTGGGAATCGATTCTATTAAACGAGTAGAAATTCTTTCTAAGCTCGAGCAAGAGTTGGATCATATAGATACCATCTCTTCTGATGACATTGCAAATTTGAAAACAATTGAAGAGATCATTTCATATCTGACAAAGGGTGGTTCAGTAGAACCCTCAGAGGCTAAAAAAAAAACGCCAGCGTCTGAAATTGAACCAAAAGAAGCATCAAATACACCTGAATTTGACAAAAAATTGACACGGCAGGTTGTTTGCTTAAAAGAATATCCAACCAATCAGATCCGGTTTTATAATGGTGCAAAAATTGAGCTGCCTGCAAACAAAAAAGTTTACATTACAAAAGACAACTCTAAAATAGCAGCCCGATTCAAAAAAGAATTTAAAAATATTGGTGTCAATGCTGACCTGATTGATATCACCAAAGGGAACATGCCTGAACTATCGGATGCTGCTGGAATTGTTATCGTTCCAGATGTTTTCAGCAAAAAAAACAATACCCCACCTATAAAATTTTTAGAATCTACATTTGAGCTGGTAAAGAAAAATGCAGGTTTCCTAATGGAATCAGGGTCTCAAAAAGGTGCCTTTTTAACCACTGTTTCCTTTTTAGGTGGAGAATTCGGATTTTCAAAAAAGAATTTCAATACTGATCCTGTTTACGGCGGTCTGGCAGGGCTTGCAAAGACTGCTGATATTGAATTCAAAAATATTCTGTGCCGAGCCTTGGATATGCCTGATTCTCCAAAGGAATGTATAAAAAATGCTGAGGCGGCCGTATCTTTGATGATGACGCAGGGTTCAATAGAGATGGGTTTGGATGGGGATAGCTGTAATATACCCACTTTGGTTGATCAGGAACTCAGTTTTGAAACTGTTGATTTAACCTCTGATGATGTGGTCGTAATTACAGGAGGAGCAAAAGGTGTCACTGCTGCATGCGCGATTGAATTGACTAAAAATTATTCCCCGACTATTATTCTTATCGGAAGATCTAAAACGCCAACGCCCGAGCCTGAATGGGCCAAAAATATTTATGATGCAGCAAAACTGAAAAAAGCCATTTTAACTCATGGATATAAAAATCAAACGCCAAAACCTGCTGATATACAAAAATTATATCAAAAAATTATATCTACCAGGGAAATTCAAAAAAATATCAAACTGATGGAAAAAAATGGATCGCAGGTTAGATACTTTTCAGCAGATATTAGAAACTCAAAAGAAATCAAGACTATCTTCAAACGGGTGCGAAAAGAATTCAAGCATATCACTGCAGTCATTCATGGGGCAGGTGTCCTTAAAGACAAGTTTATTGTAGACAAAGAAATTGATCAATTTCGCCAGGTATTGGAAACAAAAGTCAAAGGACTTGATGCCGTATTATCAGCATCAAAAAAAGAAAAACTTAAATATTTAATTTTATTTTCATCTATTGCCGCCCGAATGGGGAATCAGGGTCAATGTGACTATTCTATGGCAAATGAAATATTAAATAAAACCGCTCAAAAGCTATCAAAAGAAACCCACGACTGTAAATTCCTATCAATCAATTGGGGGCCATGGGAAGGCGGGATGGTCGATGACTCTTTAAAAAAGGAATTCTCCAAGCGGGGAATAGACCTGATTCCTTTAAAGGAAGGGGCCAAACAACTGCTTAAAGAAATGGGTAATTTAGATAGACTTGATCCTGAAATTATTATTGGTGCCCATCTTACCAAAAAAGAGAAAGCTAAAGTCCCAAAACTTTCGACAGTGGAAACACTTTCTTTTGGATTATCATCTACGCCTGTTTTAGACTCCCATAAAATTGCCGGAGACCCGGTCGTTCCTTTTGCTTTATTAATGGAATGTCATGCCCATGCCGCAGAAAAAAACAATCCAGGTCTTTACTTTGCCGGGATTGATAATATGCGCCTTCTAAAAGGTGTTAAACCTGGAAAAAATGAGCAGTCAATTCATATTAATCTGGGTAAATGCAAACCAAACAAAAACGGGTTTGAGATAATAAGCAGTATTACTTCAAGCGATACCAACAAAACGTCATTTATTCATTCCAATTGCACACTAATTTTGAAAGATCGCTTACCCAAGCCTCCTGTGTTATCCAAAGCAGCTTTCATGGAATTAAAACCCTATTCTTTAACAGCAAGTCAAGCATACAAGTCCGTACTCTTTCATGGCAAAGAACTGCAAGGTATTAAATCCATTAATGGCTATTCAAAAAAAGGGATCGAAGTCATTACACATCTGGCTCCGAACCCAAATCAATGGTTCAATAAGCCTTTTAATTCAAAATGGGTAATCGAACCCATGATGTTGGATGCTGCATTTCAGGCAGCTATTCTCTGGACATATGAAAGGACAGGACAGGTATGCCTACCAGGTTTTATCGCCAACCTTAGATTATATTCATCTTTTAACAATTTAGATGGGGATATTCGAATCCTCTTTACTGTTAATGAAGAAACAAAAAATAAAATAAAAGGTTATTTCACCTTTTTAAATAAAGAGAATACAGTTATTGCCAGTATTACTGGTTTTGAAGCAATTACAGATCCCTCCCTAAATGAAAAGTTCAAAAACAAACCACTTTTTTCGAAAAAATCCATTCTTGCTTTTGCCCAAGGAAATCCTTCTGAAGCATTTGGTGATAAATATAAAATATTTGATAAAGAACGACAGATTGCACGTCTTCCAAGGCCGCCCTACTTTTTTATGGACAGAGTTTTAAAAGCGGATCATCCTCAATGGGAAATGAGACCCGGTGGCTGGATTGAAACACAATACGACATGCCAAAAGATGAATGGTATTTTAGCGCAAACAGAACAGATACCATACCTTTTTGCATCCTCTTGGAAATAGCGCTTCAACCGTGTGGCTGGCTGGCTGCTTATGCGGGTTCAGCACTTGAAAGCAATGATCGCTTGCATTTTAGAAACCTTGGGGGAAAAGCAACCTTTATTAAGCCTCTATCACGACATTCCGGTGTTATAACAATTAGAGCCAAGATGACAGATGTATCAAAAGCAGGCGGAATGATCATTCAGGATTTTGCTTTGGAAGTATTAGAGGGTAGCACCATAGTATATCAAGGCACAACCAACTTTGGTTTTTTTACAAACCATGCTCTTTCAAATCAGGTGGGTATCAGAAACAGCCAATTCACTGAGTATTCATTATCTAAACATGATCCTATTGATATAACCAACTATCAGTTCAAAGACGATGCGCCTTTGACACCCGATGATCCAAAATACGATCAAGATATTGGAATGCCTTCAAAGGCTTTACGAATGATCGATAAAATTGAGGCGCTTAGTTTTGAAGCCGGTCTATATGAAAAAGGGTATGTAAAAGCGACAAAAAATGTTGACCCATCTGAATGGTTTTTTGATGCTCATTTTTATCAAGATCCTGTATGTCCGGGTTCCCTTGGAGTAGAATCCTTTCTTCAAATGATTCGATTTTTTCTTCTTCAAAAACATGATATTAATCCAACAGAATATGAAGCCCAAATGCCGATCGATCAAACCCATGAATGGATCTATAGAGGACAAATCATACCCTCTAATAAAAAAATTGAAATTCATGCACATATAAAAAATATAGGACATCATAATAATGAGTATTCCATCGCAGCAGATGGGGCTCTTATTGTTGATGGCATTTGTATTTATGAAATGAAAGATTTTGTTGTCGGTTTTAATAAAATAAAAAATCAAATAAAATCTGTCCAGCAAAACAAAATGTCTGAAAAAAATAATTCCAGTATATTGTACAGGTTTGATTTTAAGGTCTTGCATTAGAAATAAGAAAAACGGAATTTGAATATATGTCAATAAAAATCAAATCATCAATAGAAGTTACGATTGGAATTGTATTCATTTTTGGTTATTTATGGTTAATACATCCTCTGTATTCTCAATGGGTAAAAGTTTTCTGTGCAATTCCAATCCTTTTATTTTTTGTGTGTTCAAATTTCTTAGATAGTAAGAAAAATTTTAAAATTACCAAGAAAAGCTTTAAAGAGAATGGCTTTAGATTGGATAATTGGTATTATTCATTTAAAATACTGATTATTTTCACATCCATAACTGTTCCAGTTCTTTATGTAATATGGCAGTTATTTTTTCCAGTAAACAACTATTTTTATAAAGACTTTTCTTTCTGGAAAAAACTTATTATTACTTTTCCAATAGGTGCGTTATTCCAAGAATATGTTTTTTTATCTTTTTTTTTCCGACGTTATAGAGATATTTTTTTTCCCCACACGAATTTTGCAGTTTTTTTTTCAGCATTGACTTTTTCAGTAATACATATTCCAACACCTCCGCTCATCATATTTTGTTTTTTCGCAGGCATTGTCTGGGCTATAACTTATAACAAGTATCCAAATCTTTTTACCATAGCTGTTTCTCACGCAGTATTGGGAGCCTTTTGTTCTAGTGTATTGCTTGTACCGTTTTCAGTAGGCTCAAATGCTGATATTGGTCGATGGTCTGATAATGATGGTGTATATGGTTGTATTTACAAAGTTAACGATATCGATGCTCATAAAGGGAAATATGTAAATATAAATCATGAGAACGAGAACATATTTGTCCAAGGCTATATTGCAAGCACAGAAAAAATAAATAATATGCAAATTAGTTTGGGTGGCAAAGATTATTCACTTCATCATGGCGATAAAAGCATGGATGTTGCGACTCATTTTAATAATCCAGACTTTCTATATAGCGGTTTTAGCGCCACTATACCTATTTCAAATTTCCCTCCAGGATATCATAAACTGATTTTAAAAGTTTATATTGAAAACGAACTATTTTCTTACTCTCCTGGTGAAAGTGTATGGGTTAAAATAACTGCCAATTGATTTTTTATTCATCGTTATTGTTTAAAATGTGTACGATGAAAGCCAGATAAAAAAAAATACAAAAGGCTCAAACCATTGTAATAACGATTAGCGCTTTTTAAAAGAATACTCCCAGCAGCGTTCACCGTTTCCAAATGGACCCCATTGTAGTCACCCTCGAACGCTAAAGACCATAACATACAATCGGGCCTTCCGTGTTCGGGAGGGGTACGGGTATGACCTTTGCAAAATGCAAAAAGCCCCGACTACATCAAGAACAAGCAGTGACTTTTAAAAAAATAATCCCAGCAGCGTTCACCGCTCCCAAATGGACCTCATTGTAGTCACCCTCGAACGCTAAAGACCAT